>JAFQWE010000003.1 GCA_017407645.1 Clostridia bacterium
ACTGCTAAAAAATTTCTAAAAGAAGCAGATAATGCACTGTCCACAATTACAAATAACGAAATTGCCGAGAAAGATTTTGGTAAATTAGGATATTTATGCGTTACCGATGATGAAGCTGTTACTGAAAAACATAAATTAAAACTTGTAGCAGCTAATTTTTCGGGAGACAGCGGATATATTTGGGTAAAATATTCAAGTGAAGCGTACGATAAGGATGGCGAAGTCACCTTTGGCTCTTTGGGTATTCTTTCCAGATGGGAATTAGAGAAAAAAGATAATCAATGGGTTGTGACATCCATAAAGGAACATCCTTAATATCATAACTTTCCCTCTTTTGCCCGATAGCAGCACAGGCTGCAATTAAGGGCTAAGATTTAACCCAATAACGAATCCCCACCGAGCAATCGGTGGGGATTTTTGTTTATAGCAATATAGTACATATTTAAGCCAAAAAGGACAAAAAATACATATTGAATTTGATGACGAAAGTTGTATAATGAGGGTATCTTTGTATTTAGGGTGAATATATGTACGCATTGCTGGCTTTTATCCCCATTTTGTTTTGTGTAGTGGTAATGGCGGTCTTTAACTGGCCTGCCAAGATTGCTATGCCTATTTCTTGGCTTATTACCGCTGTTCTTGGCTTTTTTGTGTGGAAGCTTGAGATACTGTCCCTTGTAGCTTATTCAATATCCGGTCTGTTCAGCTCCATTGAAGTGCTGATTATCATTTTCGGCGCTATTTTGGTTATGAACACGCTTAAAATGTCGGGTGGTATGGTTGCCATAAACAACGGCTTTCGCTCTATCAGTCCCGATGCCCGCGTGCAAGCGGTTATAATCGGCTTCCTTTTTGTGTCATTTATCGAGGCGGCGGCAGGCTTTGGCACACCTGCAGCATTGGCGGCGCCTCTTATGATTAGCCTCGGCTTTCCTCCTGTGGCGGCGGTGGTGGTTGCTCTTATTTGCGACAGTGCGGCTGTTGCTTTCGGCGCAATCGGTACGCCTGTGCAACAGGCTATTGCCTGTCTTGGTGGCGCAGAGAATCTGGATGCCGCGTATATAGGTCAGATGTCCTTGTGGACTGCAATTCCTCACGCCGTAGTTATGTTGATTCTGCCCTTTATGGCAATTGCCATTATGTGCAAGTTTTTCAGCAAGGAAAAATCTATTAAGCCTGCCTTACAGGCACTTCCTTTCTGCTTGTTTTCCGGTGCCGCATTTGCCGTGCCCTATGTGTTGGTAAATATCTTTATAGGTCACGAATTTACCTCACTGTTTGGTGCCTTGATTGCACTTGTTATAGTTGTATTAGCCGCAAAATTCAAATTCCACACACCCAAGACTGAATGGCACTTCGGTGCAGAATCTGAGTGGGACGATAGCTGGAAGGCATCACATCCTCCTGCACCCCCCAAGGAGTCCAAAATGAGTCTTGTAAAAGCGTGGATTCCGTATGTTATTATTGCATTGTTGCTTGTTGTCACCCGTATTCCTGCACTGGGTATCAAGGGGTTGCTTAACAATGCCGAAAGCATTTTTGTTATTAAAAGCGGCAACCTGTTTGGCGTAGAAAACACTGCGTTTACACTCAAGTGGGCGTATGTTCCCGGTACAGTGTTCATTCTTGTGGCACTGATTGCGGTAGTGCTGCATAAAATGAAAGCCAAGGATGTTAAGGATGCTTGGTCTGCCTCATTTAAGCAGGTTAGCGGCGCCGCTATTGCGTTGGTTTTCGGTCTTGCGATGGTGCAGATTTTACGCTACTCAGGCTCCAACGATGTTACCGCCGTTTCTGAAATGAAGAGTATGATTTACTATATGGCAGAGGCGCTTTCTAAAGTGGGTGAGGGCTTGTATATCATTATTTCTCCCGTAATCGGTGTGCTTGGTGCATTTATTTCAGGCTCTAATACTGTTGCTGTTACCCTGTTTGCCAATCTGCAAGAGCAAGCCGCCAACAACCTTGGGCTTAACACTGCTATTATTGTGGCGGTCAATACTATCGGCGGCTCAATCGGTAATATGATTTGCGTAAACAATGTTGTTGCCGCCTGTGCTACTGCAGGTACCGCAGGTCGCGAGGGCAAGATTATCCGCATTAATGCCATCCCTGCCGCTATTTACACTGTTATTGTAATTTTGGTGCTCTTTGTGGCATTTTACCTGTTAGGACTTTAAAAAACACCCATCAGATGATGGGTGTTTTTTAATGAAGAATGAAGTCGCTACGCTAATGAATAATGAAAAATATCGGTATGTCCCGTTGGGACAATTAAATATTTTTTTCGATAGGATACAACACTCTTAATCCTTTTTCTCGCTCTTTTTGAGGATTGAGGGGTGGTCTTTTTCTTCAGTCTGAATTTCCCAATGAATGAGGAATGCTAAAATAGCGCGAATGATGATTACCACGCCAAGAATTGCCAGCTCCTCAAGATTATGGATAACAACCGTCTTTATAATCTCGGCACCCATCTTAAATTCCAAAGCAAGCGACAAAGCCTCGCCCAAATCGGTAACAATGCGGTAAGGAGTCTTTTTAATAAGACTTTTAATCAAAAGAAACAAGGCGCGAAAAGAGCCGATGACTATAATTATAATGCCAATCAGTTCCAAAGAGCTTGCGGCTATTTCTGCAATCGGGAATAAAAAATCTTTATACTGTGCTACAACGTTTTCCATTATTTGTGCCTCCTTATTTTTTAACGTATTTATTCCAACCCGATGAATAGGATTTTGTGCCGTCCTCCGCTACCCACATAGCCTCTGCACCCGCAATAGAGTTTATAAGCGCAAGACCATCTTGTTTGCTAAGGCAGAAGAGGGCGGTGGACAGGGCGTCACCCATTCCCGAATCCTTGCACACAACCGATACTGACAAATATCCGTTTTGGGCAGGCATTAGGGTTTCGGGCTGAATTATGTGGTGATAGGGCTTGCCGTCAACGTAGTAATAACGTTGATATGATCCGCTTGTCACCACCGACATATCACTGACGTTCAGGTAGGCAATATAATCACTGCCGTCAGGGTTTTCGATGCCCACCGACCAATCACTGCCGTCGGGCTTGCTGCCCACTGTACGCACGTTGCCGCCTACGTTAAGCACGTAGCCCGTTACGCCTTTTTTCTCAAGTGCCAAGGCAACCTGCTCAACGGCGTACCCTTTGGCAATGGCACCCACATCAAGCTTCATAAGTGGGTCGGTAAGGGTGACGGTGGAATTTTCCTCGTCAATGACCATTTTTGATATATCGGTATGCTTTGCCGCCTCTTGCAATTTATCCATAGGGGGCAGAGACGCATTCTGCGGATTGTCCTTACCGACGGTGCGGTAATCGTGCCACAAAGACAATACACTGCCCATAGCAACGTTCAACTTGCCGTTGGTTACAGTATGCATCTTTTTGGCAAAGAGCAGCATATCAATGATGGCTTTGTCAACCTTTACAGTGGGATGAACTCCGTCGGTCAACTGGTTGACGGTGCACATATTGTTAAGCCCGTCAAAGCGGTGATAGATGGAGTACAGTCGGTGATAATCCTCAAACATATCCAAAATCTCTTTTGATTGCTTGTCAAAATCCCCTTGGCTTTTTTCGTAGCCTGTAATGGTAATGACAGTATCAAAATAATCCATTGAATAGGTGTTGTATTTAGTTTTTTCTTGAGAAGAGCATGCCCCACCGCAAACAAACAGGCATAGAGCGAGGGCAATGGATAAAAATCGTTGTTTCATAATTATTTTAAGGTAACAAAAAAGGGAGAATTTAGGAGCGCTCACATAGGAATAAATCGGTTTTTCGCCACCGTTTTACTTACCTCGTCGTTGCTAAACCTTATAAGACACAAAGTATTACTGCGGTTTTGCAACTTAGAGGGTAAGAAAAACAGTTTGGCTACAAAACTGCTTTGCACCTAAAATAGAACATTTTAGGCGACTTATACCTATGCGAACGCTCCTTTCTCCCTTTTGTTATATAGTTTTGTAGTTTAATCAGATTTTAGAAGCGGCCTTTACAAAACCGGTTACATAGATGGTGCAACCTGCGCTCTGCAAATCCTTAACGCCCTTGCCGTCTTCACCAACAAGACCTGCGATTTCTTTGCCGGTCTTACCAACGCAAGCGGCATCAAATGCTGCAGCCTGCTCAAACCACTCTTTTTCTGCCTGAGCATAAGCAACCATGCCGTAATCCTTGCCTTGCTCTTTCTTAGACTTAACTGCCTTTGCAGTGTCAAGAGTAGACTTGCCCTTGGTGTCAAATGAGAAGGTAACCTCAACGCAATCGCTTGCAGCTGCTACTACCTTGCCGTCAGCACCAACTGCGGCACCGAATAGGGTAACTGCAACCTTGTTGCTGCCATCCTTATCGGCGGTAGCATCGGCGCAGGTTTGCTCGGTAGCGGCGGTAACCTTAAGGGTATCTTTTGCGGTAACCTTTGAATCCTTAGCGGCGTTCATAGCCTTTTCAATAGCACCAACAAACTCGTGAATCATAATGGTGCAGCCTGCTTTAACAACTTCGTCGTTGCCTTTGTTTTCAGCGGCAACCAAAGCCTTAACCTCAGCAAGAGTTTTGCCTGCAACAAGCTTCTCAAAAGCATCTGCCTGCTCAAACCACTCTTTCTTAGCGCCGCCGTAGGTAACCATATTGTAATCTTTACCCTGTTCGTACTTGGTTTTGAAAGAATCGTTTGCAACGGCCTTGCCGTCTGCAGTGAACTTTACGGTGTTGCTTGCAGTGTCAAGGTCGCAAGCAACGATTTTGCCGTCGGCATCAACAGTAACGGCGGCAACGGTTACGTCAACCTTACCTGTGCCCTCTTTATCAGCGGTAGCATCTGTGGTAGCGGGAGCGCTTACAAATACTGCAGAGCCGAATTTAAGGGTTGCGTCGGTAGCCTTGTCTGATGAAGCGGGAGCCTTATCGCCGCCGCAACCGACAAGCATAGCTGCAATTGCCATAATCAGACACAAAACGATAGCCAAACTTTTTTTCATGGTAGTTTTTCTCCTTATTTTTTTAGTTATTTATAAGCCAAAAACTATATTACTATAAAAGGAATGTTCTGTCAACAGAAAATTGTCAAAATTTTAACAATCTTTCGGGAATTCTTTTTATAATCAGTGAGCCGCACAGTCCAATCAGTATGCCTGCGATTGTACCCGTCACAGTAAGCACAACCAGATAGTAGAATAGCTCTGACGTTTCAAGCAGTAGCATCGCCATTAAAATCTGCCCAACGTTGTGAGCAACACCACCTGCTACGCTGACACCCACCGTTGACAAAAAGTTAAGCTTACGAAGGATAATCATAACAAGCAGACTAAGTATAGCGCCCGACAGACTGTAAAGCAGAGCCATAGCGTTGCTGAAAAGCATACTTACTAGCGCCACTCTAAGCAGTGAAACGGCAATAGCAGGGATTGGCCCCCGTCGGTAAAGCAGAAAGACGATGATAATGTTGGGAAGCCCCATTTTTATGCCGGGTACGGCAGGAAATATTGGTGGCAAAAGCACCTCTACGTAAGCCAAAATCATAGCCAAAGCGGTGCAGACGCCGAAAAAGGCAACGGATTTTGATTTGTTCACAGCGCCGCCTCCTTATATTACAACGTCAGGACTGTCCGTATCGGTGGTGGTTACGGTTACGACCACCTTATTAGGCAGACAGACGATGCTTTCACCGTCGCGGAAAATCGGCTTGTGAGAGACACAAATTCCGTCGGGGCAGGTGGCAGTTTCCATATATGCTTTGCCGTCGCGGATAACCAGTCGGTTAAGGTTGCCGTTGCCTGTGTGTATATCCTCTGTAATATTTTCATTCAAAGAATAAACACCGTAGGTTTTGCCGTCAACTGTAACCTTGACGGTATTACCGCCGTCGCGAAAAACAAACAGATACAATGCACCGAAAGTGGCAATTAAAAGCAATGCAACGATAAAAATAATATCGTTGCGATTATGCTTTTTTGTGCTGTCAATTTTCATATTAATCAACAAGGTCCTCAAATTCGCAATTTTCGGGAATGTCGGGGAAGAATACAGATTTAAGACATCCGGTGGGACATTCCTTTATACAGGTTTCGCAGTTTGTACATTTAGTATAATCAACAACTGCCAAATTATCAACTACGCTGATTGCGCCGTTGGGACAAACCTTTTCGCACTTTTTGCAACCGATGCAAGCATTTTTGCAAGCCTTACGGGCATCTGCGCCCTTTTGCTTGTTGCTGCACATAACGGCGGTCAAGGTTTCCTGAGGAAGCATTGAAATAATATGCTTGGGGCAGGTTTTTGCACACAGACCGCAACCGATACAACGGGCGGTATCTACGTGAGCGATGCCGTCTACCATACAGATAGCTTTAGAGGGGCAGGCGGTTGCGCAGTCGCCATAGCCAAGGCATCCAAAACGGCAAGAGTGAGCGCCGCCGTAAATCATAGATGCGGCATAGCAGGTTTTTACACCCTCATAGGTTGCTTTGGGAGGATTTGCCTCGCAGTAGCCGTTACAGGCAACAAAGGCAACCACGTCTTTGATAGGCTCAGGCTCTATGCCCAAAATATCACTGATTCTGTCGGCAACCGACTGTGCACCGGGGATGCAAAGAGAGGGCTTAACGCCACCCTCTGCCAAAGCGGCGGCATAGTCGTCACAGCCTTTATATCCGCAGGCGCCGCAGTTGATACCGGGCAAGCACTCGCGGATTATCTGCTTTTGCGGATTTTCAGGTACCGCAAAGAAGTGAGAAATAACAAGCAACAAAATGCCTGCAACAACTGCAACGGCAAACATAACGAGAAATGCAATCAAAATTTCCATATACGGCACCTCCTATCAAGCGAAAATATTTTCTACAATACCGCCAAATCCCATAAATGCAAGAGAGATAAAGGAGGCGGCAATAAGGGTAACGGCTAATCCACGGAATGGGGTGGGAATGTGTGAGTCGTCAATGCGTGAGCGAAGTCCTGAGAAAAGAACCATTGCAAAGAGGAATCCGATACCGCAACCCAACGAGCTAACCATAGATTCAAGGAAGTTGTAGCCGTCGATTATGTTGTTGATGGTAACACCCAAAACGGCACAGTTGGTGGTGATAAGAGGAAGATATACGCCCAAGCCTTTGTAAAGAGAGGGTGAAAACTTTTTAAGAATAACTTCTAAAATCTGAACCAAGGTGGCGATAACAAGAATAAATGCAATGTTTTGCAAATAACCCAATTTCAAGGGGTTAAGCACCAAATATTGAATAGGCCAGGTAACTGCAGTTGCAATAAGCATAACTACTGTTACGGCAACACCCATACCTGTTGCTTGGTCAAGCTTTTTGGAAACGCCAAGGAAGGGACAAATGCCCAAAAAACGACTAAGAACGTAGTTGTCAACCAAAACGGATGAAAGCAGAATAACGATAAGAAGCTTAAAGGTTTCCATTAGTTCTCGGCTCCTTTCTTCTGGCAGGTTTCAATGGTGCAGGTGGCGGCGTGAGGACATCCCTCGCAAGAGAAGGAGGTCTTTACGGGAGCGGCACCCTTGGTAATGATGTAAATGAGTGCAATCAACAGTCCGTAAACAAGCAATCCGCCGGGGGCTTTGGTGAAAAACTCAATTTTGAAATTTTCCATAAAGGGAATGGCAATGCCTGCAAATGAGCCTGCGCCTAAAACCTCGCGAACGGTAGCCATAGCGGTCAGTGCCAAGGTAAAGCCAAGTCCCATACCAATGCCGTCAAGAGCAGAGGCAACAACGGGGTTTCTGTTGGCAAACATTTCGGCACGGCCAAGGATTATGCAGTTTACGGTAATCAAATCAAGGTATACGCCCAAGGTTTCGTACAAAGCGGGCATATAGGCTTGCACAATCATTTTAACGATGGTAACAAAGCCTGCAATAATAACAATGTAGCAGGGAATACGCATTGTTTCGGGGATTATTTTGCGAAGCAGCGAAATGAAAACGTTGGAGCAAACCAAAACTGCCAAAGCGGCAAGGCCCATACCGAATGCGCCCGTTACGGTAGTGGTGGTTGCCAAGGTGGGACAGGTGCCGAGAATGAGCACCAATACGGGATTTTCTTTTATAATGCCGTTAAGCAAAACAGAAAGTGATGATTTTTTGTTCATTATTGGGCACCTCCCTTCAAGATTTTAACTGCGGCGTATGCGCGCTCAATGGCTTGTGTGTAGCCGTTGGTGGTGAGTGTTGCGCCGCTTATAGCATCAATTTCGGTGTAGTTTGTTTCGTTCTTGCCTGCAAACTGACCGTAGAATTTGGGGTCGGCACACTGGTCGCCAAGGCCCTTGGTCTCTGCCTGAGATACCGTCAGGCAGTCAATAATTTTGCCCTGGGCATTTATTGATACACGAACGATAATGTATTCGTTGGATGCGGGGTGGTATTCGTCGCCGCCCTTGATGCCGTAGCCTGCGCCCTTTGCTTCAATCACAAAGTTGCCTGTGGCAGTTTTCTTTGCCGAAAGGACGGTAGCCTCCAAATCAGCATACTTGGTGATGTTAATATCTTCAAGCACAGTGGCTTTGATGGTTGCAACTGCAGCGGTGACGGCGGATGCATCTGCTACGTCCTTAGTTACCACAGTGCCGTCATCCTTAACACCGATAAACTGCTCGCCCTTAACGAAAACGTAGCCCTTGCCGTTAGTGGCGGTGTAGATGGCGTCAAAGCCCTCAATATCTTCTACAAGGAAGAGTTTTTCAAATTTCTTTTCGCCGTCGGGGAAAGCCTCTGACAGATTGTCTGCCAAAATTTCCTCTTCGGTGCGGATGTCAACCGAGCCGCCGCCCATAATGATAGCGGTGTTAAGAGCATCCTTAACGGCGTTTTTGTAAGCCTCGGTGGTTTTGGTGGCGCCTGCAATAATATCTACGCCCTCAACATCTGCGGCATCTTTATCTTTAAAGTTTACGCCGTATTCTTTTTCTTTGCCCAAGGTTTCGTTAGATGAAAGACAAACGGCGCCCGTTACAACACCCTCGGCATTAACACCGCACATAATAATCATATCGGTGCCGTAACCAGCGGTTTTAAGCTTGATTACGTAGCCCTTGCCCGACGTTTCTTTATAAACCTCGGTTACGGTGGCAGGCAAAGCTTTGTCGGCAACGTCTGCCTTTTCAAAGCCTGTGCCGTCGGGCATAACCTCAAGCAGTGCCTTGTTGGCAGAAGCATTTTGATTTTTTTCAATGATTGGTGCGGTAATAAAGTTGGTGGTTGCAAGAAGCAGGGTGATTACTGCACAAATACAAATAAATACAGAAAGATTTTTCAAATTGGTTTTCATTATTTGCTACCCCCTTCTGTAAAGACCTTTTTACGAGTCCAACGGATGATGTAGGGGTTAAGTATATTCATAAACAGAATGGCGAAGGATACGCCTTCGGGGTAGGTTCCGTAGTATCTGATAAGGCAGGTAAGCAGGCCTGCGCCAAAGCCGAATATAACCTTGCCCCAAGCGGTTGGGGGAGAGGTGGTGTAATCGGTTGCCATAAAGAATGCGCCGATAAACACACCGCCCGACATAGTCAGTGACAAAGCAGTTGTTACGTCAAAGCCCTTCATCAAGAAGGAAAGGGCAAAAACGGTTGCGATAAACACAACGGGGATTTGCCAGGTGATTATGCGGCGGATAAGCAGATAAAGTCCGCCAAGAAGCAGTGCGGCAGTGCAGGTTTCACCGATTGCGCCGCCGTAATTACCAAGAAACAAGGTAAGCAGGGAGGGCATCTTTTCTGCTGCAAGGGGAGTTGCACCTGAAACGGCATCTGCATTTACGGGGAAAGCGGCGGTTGCCATTGACCCGAAAGCAACCAGCATAAATACGCGGGCGGCAATGGCGGGGTTAACCAAGTTTTTACCGATACCGCCAAAGATACATTTTACAATGATAATGGCAAACAAAGAGCCAACTGCACATTGCCACAAGGGAATGTTTGCAGGCAGATTAAGTGCCAAAAGCAAGCCTGTAACGGCGGCAGACAAATCGGTGACGGTTTGCCTTTTGGATTTTGCAATTATGTTAAACAAAGCCTCAAAGCCAACACAGCAAATCAAACAAACGGCAACAACCAACAAAGATTTTAAACCGAATATGACTGTGCCTGCAATAGTGGCGGGCAACAAGGCAATCAACACGTCAAGCATAATTCCGCTTGTTGAACGGCCGCTATGAATATGAGGTGAAATAGCAACTTTAGTTAACGAGCTCATTTGTTTTCACCCTCCTTAATATCTTTTAATAACTGTTTTGACAGCTTGTTCTTTTGCACTAACGGACGGTTTGCGGGGCATACGAAGCTGCAACAGCCACATTCCATACAGGTTGTAACGTGCAGTGCTTTAAGTGCATCCACGTCTTTTCTGTCATAGGCTTCAGCGATGCTGATAGGAGCCAGACCGAAGGGACAGGTGTTAACACAGGAGCCGCAACGGATACAAGCGGTGGTTTTGGGCAGCTTTGCCTCTTTTGCGGTAAGGGCAAGGGCAGCGTTTGTGTTTTTAAGCACCGATGCGCTTGTGTTAGGCACGGTAATGCCCATCATAGGACCGCCGTAGATAATCTTGGCAGGCTCTACGGTAAGACCGCCGCAAGCGTTAAACAAATCTTCAAGAGAGGTGCCGATGGGAACCATAACGTTTCTTGGCTTTTTAACTGCGCCGCCGTCAACGGTAACGCATTTTTCCACCAAAGGAATACCCGTTTTAAGATAGGCGCCGATGGCTGCCAAGGTGGTGCAGTTGACAACAATGCAACCAACGTCGATAGGCAACTGATTGGCGTGAATTTTGCGGCCTGTGGTGTGGTAAACAAGCACCTTTTCACCGCCTTGGGGATAAACGGGGGGCAAAACCTTAACGTTTACGTCAGGCCAGATAACAGCGTCTGCAAGAATTTGCATAGCGCGTACAGCCTTTTTATTGTTGCTTTCAACACCAATGATTGCTTTGCTTATACCCATTGCGCGATTTATAGTCTGCAAAGCGTACGCCATATCGTCACCGCGGGTAAGCATGGTTACGGTGTCGCTGGTAACGTAGGGCTCACACTCGGCACCGTTTATGATAAGATAATCCACTTTTTCGGGGTCAACGTCGAATTTAACCTGGGTGGGGAAGCCTGCGCCGCCAAGACCGACAACGCCGCTTGCCTTGATAGCCTCTATCAAATCCTCTTTAGTGTTGACGGTGGGGGGAGTAAGTCCCTCCTCCATAGTCATTTCGCCGTCAGACTCTATAACCGCGGCAGTGGTAACAAAGCCGTTGAACAAAAGATACTCAACAAACTTAACCACCTTGCCCGAAACACTGGAATAAATGTTGGATGAGATTTTGCCGTCAGCCTCACCGATTTTGGTGCCAACCTTAACCAAATCGCCCACCTTAACCGTGGGTATGGCAGGCTTGCCGATGTGCATTTCCATAGGGATAGTGACCGTCTTTGGCACGTCCATACGGATGGTTGGACTCTTTTTTGTGTGTTTTCTGTGGGGAGTGATTATTCCCGTAAGATAAGAAGCCATATTTTTACACCTTTCTTTGAGTATACTGAAAAGTTTTCGCAGTAACGCTATTATATATAATATAATATACTCATATATTTTAAAATATATATACTATATTGTCAAGAGTAATTACTCAATGCAAAAGGGCATATTTATGGAAGATTTTCAATTTTTTTCAAATGCTTGGGACGGGCTGTGCTTATAACTGTATTTGTTACTGTATTTGTTGACAAAAAAGGACAATTTTCATATAATGAATTTATATGAATTTTTTGTCCGAAGGGAGCAGTTATTATGGCGACAAACAGTCCTCTTTTGCAACATATTTACGAAACTGCCGACAGATTGGTAAGTAAATACCGTTCTGACAATATGACTCAGATTTATATTTTGATGGCGTTGCTCACCCTTAGCAACAGTCCCGCCAACCGTTATAAAAACGACAAGGAATATTTGTCTGTGATGGAGCTTTTTGAGTTTACACCCGAAAGCCTCAGCAGAACTCTTTCTTTCGCATATGACCATATGAAGCAAAACCCCGCCGTTTCTGACAAGGAAGTAGAAGCGTTGGTTAAATGCTATGAAAACGCACAGACTTATACCGAAATTGCAGGGGATACCGTAATCACAGCCCCACAACTGATTGCAGAAATTCTTGCCAACCTGCACTCCAGAACCAAGTCACTTTTTGAAGAGATTATTCCCAAACCCGAATGGGAAGAGGAAGATACAGAGGATGAAGAGTTATATCAGGATGAAACCTCATCCACTGCACTGTTTTTGTGGCCTCTTAAAAATCTGCAAAACAAGCTGCGCCAAAAGGTGTACGGTCAGGATGAGGCTATCAGTGCCTTGGTTTCCGGCTATTTTAATCTGCTTTTAAACGAGGATTTACAAAAAAATTCCACCAAGCCTAAGGGCGTGTTCCTTTTTGCAGGAGCCCCCGGTGTTGGCAAAACCCATTTGGCACAGGTTGCGGCAAAGGCGATGCATATGCCCTTCCGCCGTTTTGATATGAGCGGCTTTGCTGACAAGGAGTCTGCCCTTGAATTTGCAGGAAGCGACAAGGTGTACAAAAACGGTCACGAAGGCTTGGTAACGGGCTTTGTGCAAAAGCACCCCAAGTGTGTTTTGCTTTTTGACGAGATTGAGAAGGCTCACATAAATATAATTCATTTGTTCTTGCAGATGCTTGATGCAGGCAAGCTTAAGGACTCCTGCACGGGCAAAAACGTGCTTTTCAACAACGCTATAATTATAATGACCACCAACGCAGGCAAAAGTCTTTATGAAAATCTTGAGCCCGGCTCACCTATGCCTAACAGAAAAACGGTTATTAACGCTCTTTCAACCGAGGTTAATCCCTTTACAGGCAAAAACTTTTTCCCCGAGGCAATTTGCTCCCGTTTTGCCGCAGGAAACATCGTGCTTTTCAATCCCCTTGGCGTTAAGGAGCTTATCAGAATAGGCAACGCCGCCATTGACGAGACGGTTGCCCGTATAGGTGACAAGCTTAATTTTAAGGTGGAATATGACAAGAATTTGTGCACTGCTCTTCTTTTTTCAGAGGGAAATCGTGCTGATGCACGCTCTCTTAACGGACGGGCTACCAATTTCCTTAATCAAGAGGTTTATAATTGGCTGAAATTTGCCTATGAAAAGGATGAGGAGGAGCTTGATTCGGTAAAAACCCTAAAAATCCGAATTCCTATGCAAAATGATGCTTATAAGCTGTTTGCACCACAGAAAAAACAGAATATTTTGCTTTACAGTGAATCGGCTGATGCCTTTGAAAACTTTGTTTCAAGTGACAGCTATAATATTTTGCGGGCAAAAACACCTCAAGAGGCTATGGAGCTGCTTGGTGAAGAAACCATAGATTTTGCTCTGTGCGATATATTCGGTGACGAGCAGCCTACTCTTAATATAGAGGATACGGCCTCTGAGGGACGCTTACTTATGGAACAGCTTGTCAAGGAAATGGTGCCCACCTTCGTTTACCGCTCAGAAAAGCGCGAAATCAACGTGGAGGAGGCTCAAGCCTTGATGGAAAAGGGAGCAAGCGGCTTTGTTCGTCAAGGTGGAGCCGAGCAGGTTGCCTGCAAGCTTGTTGAGCTTTGCAATCAGGTTTATTCTCAAAAAATGCTTCGTGATTTGAGCAGGTCTAAGAAGGTGCTGTCCTTCGACAGCGTTTACAATTGGGATAAAGAGGGCGGAGAGGGTACAATCGACCTTGTTAATCTGCGCGTTATTCCTGCTGTTGACGCACAGGATAAGGATGATATTGCCGACGTTTGTATGAGTGACGTTACCTTTGACGACGTTGTTGGCGCAGAGGATGCCAAGGCAGAGCTTGAAGGCTTTATATCATACCTGAAAAATCCAAAGATTTATGCTAAAAACAAGATTCCCACACCTAAGGGTGTAATTTTATACGGCCCTCCCGGAACGGGCAAAACTATGCTTGCAAAGGCGTTTGCACATCAGTCGGGCGCCGCGTTTATTGCCACTAACGGCAACAAATTCCTGTCGAGCAAGGTGGGTGGAGGCGCCGCAGAGGTGCGCCGTCTGTTTGCGCTGGCAAGAAAGTATGCCCCTGCAGTTTTGTTTATTGACGAGATTGATATTGTGGCAAAGGACAGGGTTACCAATCCTATGGGTGATGACGTGGTTAACGCCCTGCTTAACGAGATGGACGGCTTTTCTACCAATCCGTCAAGGCCTGTATTCGTGCTTGCCGCTACCAATTTTGACGTTGCCTTTGGCAGAAAGAGTGCTTTGGACAGCGCCCTTTTACGCCGTTTTGACAGGCGCATATTCGTTGACCTGCCTAATGCGGCAGAGCGTAAACGCTTTATTTGCCAGCGACTTAGTGAAAGCAAGCAGAGGTTGGGCGAGTCGGTAATTGACAACGTGGTAACGCGCTCGGTGGGTATGAGCCTTGCAGAGCTTGAGTCGGTGATTGATTTTGCCCTCAGAACAATGGTGCAAAGCAATAAGGATACTCTGACTGAAGATATGTTTAACGAGCTTTTTGAAACCTACTGTCACGGCGAGGTCAATCAGGTTAGCGAGACTTTGCTTAAGCGGATTGCCGTTCACGAAAGCGGTCACGCTCTTATAAGCTATATTAACGGCACGCGCCCTGCCTATATCACCATTGCAGGCAGAGGTGCCTTTGGCGGATACGTGCAAAGCTTTCAGGACGACGGCAACGCTATCACCAAAAAGCAGTTGCTTGACAACGTAAGATTTACTCTTGCAGGCAGAGCCGCCGAAATGGTTGTTTACGGTGAAGAGGAGGGTGTATCCACAGGTGCGTCATCCGATTTAAAAGCGGCAACCGAAACAGCTTTGAGAATGATTACCGCTTACGGTATGAGTGACGAGCACGGGCTTATGTTTAACGAGGCAGACCGCAGTGAAACCACTCTTGATTTGTGCAATCGCATTTTGAAGGACGAAATGGAAAGGGCAATTGCGACTTTGCAGGAGCATAGGGAGTGTATTGACCGTTTGGTAGATGCTCTTATGATAAAAAATCATCTTATGGGGCATGAGCTTGAAGAAATTATTAAAGACGTAATTGGATAAAGGAAGTAACGTAATGACCTTAATTGAACCCTTTGACCGCGACCCTTTGCAAAATATTGCAGGCTGGTTGTCTATAAAACCAGACCTGCTGTATTTGGTGGGAAACGGTGACTGTATTGAAAGAAGCGCCAACCTTTATTCCCGAATTTTGAGAAGCAAGGGGCTTGATAAAATCACCGTAACAAGCAAAAAAGCCAATGCTTACACCATTGACGATGCAGTTGATTTTTTTGTTAAGATTATCAAAAAGTATAGCCCCTGCGTTATCGACCTTTTCGGAGGAGACGAGCTGCTTATTACGGCGGCAGGCATTGCCTACCACACCCTTAAGGATGAGTGGGAGGTTTCTTTGCAGCAGGTCGACGTTGATTTGGGTCAGGTAATAAGCTATGATGACGACGGAACCTTTGTTATGGGCGAGCGTATATCACTTACTGTGAAGCAGTCGGTTGCTCTTAACGGAGGCGTGGTTACTACCGAGCAGTCACAGCCTGCGCGTAATTATGCCGCAAGGGATATTGATCCGATTTGGAATGTTTTAAAGTCGGACACAACCAATTGGAACAAAAAGGTGAGCGCCCTTAATCTGATAGAAAGCAGAGGGGGCTGCAACGGTGACGAGCTTGAGGTGTTTATGAAGGTTAACACCTTCAAAAACACCCTGCCTAACGAGGCTGAAATCCTTGCGCTTTTTGATAACCTTATTAAAGATTTGAGCCGTTGCGGTGCAATCAGACTTTATCAGAATAACGCCGGCGTTTACCGTTATCGCTATAAAAATCAACTGATGCGGCACTGCCTTAAAAAAGCGGGCAACACCTTGGAGCATAAGGTTTTTTTTGAGGTGCGTGAGTTTGCAAAATCGGGCAAGCCCTTTTTCAACGATTGTTTGATGAGCGTTATGCTCGATTGGGACGGAGTTGTGCACAATATTACAGGCGGACCCGACGTGCGCGATACCCGAAACGAAATCGACGTTATGGCAATGCGGGGCGCAATTCCTCTGTTTATCTCCTGCAAAAACGGTGATATTGAGGAAGAGGAGCTATACAAGCTTCACACCGTTGCTCATAAGATTGGGGGACCCTTTGCCAAAAAGATTTTGGTGGCTACCGATTACGAGCCTAAAAGAGAAACCACAAAGCTTTCCTTTGAGCGTCGCGCCGCAGATATGGGTATTGTTTTCGAGCCTGATGCTGCACGGCTTGATGCAGAGGGCTGGCGTAGTCTGTTTGAAAGGGCTTTTGATGAAAATTAAGAGGTGAGAAGATGATTTATACTGCTCAAACTAAAAAAGCGATGGATTTTTGTTTTAAAGCCCACAAGGAGCAGGTGGACAAAAGCGGCTTGCCCTACGTTTTTCACCCTTTCCATCTGGCAGAGCAAATGGAAAGGGAAGAAACAACCGTTGCCGCATTGCTTCACGACGTGGTGGAGGACACCGACTATACCTTTGAGGATTTGGCAAAGGAGGGCTTTTCGTCATCGGTTATAGAGGCTCTTAAACTGCTTACCCACGACGAAAAGGTAAAGTATGAGGTTTACGTGAAGGCGTTAAAGGATAATCCAATTGCAAAGGCGGTAAAGCTTGCCGATTTACGCCATAACTCCGACCTATCACGGCTTGACGAGGTTACCGAAAAAGACCTTAAAAGACGGCAGAAGTATCTTGATGCTATTAAAATTTTAGAGGAATAAGCAAACCGCATATAACGTTGCCCAAGTGTTCTTGCAGGACACTTGGGCAGTTTTTTTGAATAGAAAATCACATAAAAACACTATTGCAATTTTTTTCCTTTTATGATACTATTTATTATGTGGTACATTTTCACCAACTAAATCTATTAAAACATCACCATAGGAGGCAAAAATTATGATTAAAAAATTATTATCGTTAGTAATTTGTGTTATTATGTGTGCGCTTCTATTCACGCCTATTGCTAATGCGGAAGAAACACCTATACCCGAAATAGATGTTTTTAGCGAAATGGCAATAGATAAAATACCTTTGTATATCCGTAATAACATAAAAGAGAATCTAAAAAAGGCGATAAAACTTGATTTAGACCATATAGAACAAGCAAACAATATAAATCTAATAAACACCGACGGTACAAAGACAGTATTGGCATTTGATGAACCAGTAAAATTTGTAGATAATGAAGGCAAATATAATTTCATAAATTCCAATTTAAAAGAATCAAACGAGTTTAGTGGAATTATTGAGCAATATGCCTATGAAAATACAAATAATAGCTTTAAAACCTATTATCCAAAAAAATTAAAACAAGGAATAAGTATTGAGATTGACGATTATAAACTAAAGATCATTCCTGACACAAAATCTAATAACAAAATAGAGCAAATCAACAACAGAACTGTTAAATATGATGCCATCTATGGCGAGGGCACATATGCAGAGTATGTATCAACAGCAACAGGCTTTAAGGAAAGCATCATACTTGAAAATAAAATTGACAATTTGAACACATTATCTTTTGTTATTAAAACAAAAGGGCTTCATCCCCAACGAAACTCAGGGCATCACATAAATATGTGTGATGATGACGGCAATGTTGTATATAGAATAGGTGAAACTTTCATAATAGACTCTAATACTACCGAGCCAAGTATTACTTATGAGAATTATTATAATATTGAGAAACAGGGCAATAACAAATATATTCTTACCGTTACTCTTGACAAAGAATTTTTAAATTCGCCCAATACTGTATATCCCGTAACTATTGACCCTACTGTTGTGGTTTCGGACAAAGTAATTTTATCACCCAACACGCCTCAAAGCGGTGGTTTTACAGATGTAACCATAGACAGTTATAGTGGTTCAGCAGGGGACTATCCGCAAAACTCAATAGGTAAGGATACGGCTACAGGAATTGAATATATCACATATGCTCAATTTAACGATATAGGTAGTTTTGCTTATATCAACCCCAAACTTGTTGATGAGGTAATTTACACAATAAATGAATATTCACCGTCAAACATTACATATGAGGTAGGAATATATAAACAAAATTTGGATGTTGAGTTTAGCTGTGAAGATGCAACTTGGGAACAGGCCGAAGAGGCAACAACCACTGATGGCAACGGCACATTGGTTGCAACTTCAATTTTTGGTGAATCGGCAGATTTTACCATCACAACTCTTTTTACAGATTGGCTTACGGTTAAAACAAAAAGTTATGCGGATGCCGATACGATAAGCGAAGAAGATGGGTTTTATATCAGACCTACAAATGCAAACAGCGGAAGAAAATTTTTGTGCAGTTCTAACCCAGGAGGAACACACAGACCGCATCTGACTGTTACCTATTATGAAGACACAGGTTTGGAAACGGGATACTATTACATACAGTCCGGTTATTATAATGCGCCATCCGCTAGATACTTAACCTATAACGGTAGTGACGGCGCTATACTTTATGATGAAGACCGTTCATCAAACTATCAGCTTTGGCATATTGTTTCTATTGGCAACGGAAATTATCGCATATCCAATGTTGGCGCTGGCAAGCATATGGTTTCTTATAACAACAGTGAGGTAAAACTGGAAACGCTTTCGCAGCAAGATGCGCTGTATACAGATATTTGCAATTTTAAAATCTTAAATCTTAGCAACGGTTATATGCGAATTATGGCGCCTGGTGCATCGTATTTAAATCCTGTTTCAGCCAAAAATTACGGCAAAGCGAACGGAACAAAAATAGTATTGGAAAAAACTAAAGGTTTGGACAATCAACGGTGGAAGTTCTATAAGGTTGAATTAGGTATAGTTTCAACAGGTCCACAGCAAATAAAAATGCACGTAGGCGAAACTATTAACAGAGGGTTAACTACCATACCAACCGGATTGCCTATTTCTTACAGTACAAACGAACCATCAGTTGTATCTGTTAATCAAGGCAGATGGACTGCAGTTTCAGAAGGAACAGCAATTGTAACTGCTACTGTGTATACTAAAGATAGCACAGGGGAAACTGTACCATTTTCAATGCAATGGACAATAACAGTTTATGATTCTGACCAAGCTCCTGAGGGATATTACTATTTAAAAAATATAAACTCGCAACTGCCTATAAAGGTTAAAACCAACGGTTACGTTGAACAGTATGATTACGAGGTTGACGACTCCTATCTTTTTGAAATTATAAAGGATGACCCAACAGGATATTATTTTATTAAATCCTTTAAAACAGGGCAGTATATATCTTTAGGTATGGACGGCGACCACGTTCAAATGAGTGACTCAACAAGCGATTTGTCAAAATGGCGTGTTGTTGCAAACAACGGCACCTACAAATTCGTAAGCAGATTTGACGAAACAAGTTATTTGAGTATATATTCTGCGTACAAACCAAAAGGCTCAGATGTAGTTGTAAGTGCCGAAAATGTATCAAGCAGTTGGGCATTAGTCACAGGATGCACAACCGGTTGGTATGGTGATACGGTTGAGTATTATAAGAAACACACATATGGACATCAAATAAAAGAAGTTATGTATCCAGATGATACTTTTTCATATGTGTGCTCTTGTTGCGGAACAAACTTTATTTGCCCTGATGCTCAGGATATTGTTGTTCTTAGTGATAGAGATTACGTTACTGTTCAATCGTTAAAAAGAGCGGCAATGTTGGCACTGGGAGCAAGTAATATCAAAGGAGTAGAAGCGTGTCTTAGAGCAATAGACAAGATTAGAGCAAGTTATAACCCATCACCCGAAACAATGGAAAACATAGTTGATGGATTTTATCATACCAGTAATTTTGATGGTAGTTATATTTCTCCGTATACATACACCTATTCTTCGCTTAACGATGTATCTATAATGGTGTACAATAGTGTTATAGAGGACCAACTGGAATGGATAGCAGAAGAGATGTGGGATTTTTTGGAAGAAAAACTTGAAGATACACCAGGCGTTGCGCCTAAAGTATTATCCAAGTTGATTAAAGAATTTAGATACTACATAGACTATCTACAAATACCCCCTCCTCAGCGAGAAGAATTTGAAAGAAAAAAAATGAGTGATTTCTTGACATCTGCAGCACAAGACGGTGTGGTTAAAGCGTTTTTTAAAGGGTTAGCAGAAGACTTAGCAGAAGAAGGACTATATAAGGACTTGGTAAAAAGTTATGAGTGTTTTTTGAGTGGCAAAGCTGCTTATGAAAGTTTGTCTAAGACTTGCTACGAATATGCATTTGATACCGTAATTGACATAAAAGTTGATGGTGAAATATTTACATATGGTAACAGATTTAGATATGATGAAAAAGACTGCATAATAATTGAAAATGAATATGAATACGAAAGAGAAGTGTATTTTGCTTCAGACGGTTTTCTATACAATTATGATAACGGTTTTTATTCACCGTTTCCAAATTATGTTCCTCTACTTTAATGTTGGTAGGTGAGATTATGAAAAAATATCGTTGCCCTTGGTGTGGTGATAAAGGGGCAAAGAAAAACTTCCATCTTTTGTTTGATACTTATAGAATGTACAATCGTTTTGGAGAAAAATGCACAAAGTGCAACAAGTATTATCGAACTGTACCTGCAAAAAAACGGTTGATATATGATATCGGTATTGTATTAGTCTTTTTGTTTTTTGTGGCATTGTCTTTTTTGCATTTTATACTTAGAAAAAATGTTGTTGTTTTGTTAATTGTTTTAGCCACATTCTATTTGGTAGCAAATGTTTTTATTGTAATTAACGCCTATTGTTTATCTGTTCTACACAGGTCTGGTGAAAATGTTCAGATCATTGAAACACAATTTTTAGCCCAACTTGACAAGCCTTTGAATTTGAACTGTGAAAACATTTTCACTATGCGGTTGAAAGAGATAAGCCCACAAAAAATTATGGCAAAAAGCGACCTTTTGAGTGAATACAATCAAGACGGTGCGCCCATTTATGTGGAACATCAAGAAAACAGCGATTACAGAATTGGTTTGCTTAACCCTATTTATTATAATTTAGAGGTTTTTGCTCTCGATACTGATTTTGAGGTTTACGACACCGAGGGCGAGGTTATCGCAACCGGCAAAATTACTAAAATTTTAGGTTAATATTTTAATAGCGGCATCTGATTTTGTCAGGTGCCGCTATTGGCTTTATCAAAGGTAAATAAAATCGGCGTTGTATTCTTACCGGTACAACGCCTTATGAAGTGCCTACTTTAGTGCGTAGGCTATTTATTAAAATTTCTTGCTTTGAAGGGCTTGCTCGGTCTGGTCAATAGCCTTGCGGGCGTCATCATCCAAAGAATATACAATATAAAAATACAGCGAGTCGATAAGGGCTAACTGTGATATGCGTGAGTTAAGCGCCAAAATGCTGTACTGAGTTTCGTCAGAGGCAGTGTTAAGCACAATATCGCTTTGCTTTGTAATGGGTGAGCGGCCCTGATTGGTAATGGCGATTGTGACGGCGCCACGCTCACGGGCAAGCCGCAAGGCTTCAACTATATCCTTTGAGGAGCCTGAGTGAGATATGCCCACCGCTACATCCTTTTCACCCAGATGGGAGGCAGAGATTGCCTGCATATGATTGTCGGAATATGCCACTGCATTGATGCCTGCACGCATCAGCTTGTGTTGCATATCCTGTGCCACCGAGGAGGAGTTGCCAAGGCCGTATATTGCTACGCGGTCGGCGTTTATAATAGCTTCTGCCGCCTTTAACAGTTTTTCGGGTTTAAGCACCTTTTTGGTCATTTCAAGGCTTAACTCAATGCCGTTTGCCACCTTTTCAAACACTTCAAAGGGGGAATCCTCTGCACTGACGGAGCCGCTTATACGCTGATTTCCGCTTTCTCTTGCAAGGGATATTTTTAATTCCTGATAGCCGCTAAGCCCCAATCGGCGTGCAAATCGCACGATTGTTGCCTCACCGCAGTCGCATTTTGCGGCAAGCTCGGTTATTGACAAAGTGAAAAGCTTATCGTTATGTTCTGTTATCCAATCGGCAATGCGCTTTTCGGCGCGGCCCATATCGTCATACGCCACCTTAATGGCAACCAAAATATTGTTCATTTTTTCACCTCAAAAACGGAGATAATTTTCATTTATCATATTACTACACAGGGCGGTTTTTGTCAAGCATTGAAAATTATTTTTAAAAATTTGCCCAAAACCCTTGAAAAATGAAAACTTTTGCTATATACTGTTTGTGTATGAACTGTGAAGGGGTGTTTTGCGCCCTTTTCACACCTGTTTTAATGAAGAAAGGGGTAATTTTATGCTTAATTACAAGGTTAAAATCGGTCTTGTGCCCGAACGCAGATTTTTGCCGGGTCCCAAGCGTACAGGAATATTCAATCCCGACTACGCTGTGGCTAATAAAGAGCGTGCCGTAAAGTACATTAAAGAGCATTTTGCCGATGCACAGACTGAATTCACCGATTTGGAATGGCTTAATGAGGAGGGCTTGCTTTTCCTCAACGAAGACGTTGACAAGGTTGCCGACTATCTTCGTGCCGAAAAGGTAGATGCTATCTTTATTATGAACTGCAACTTCGGTAACGAGGAAGCCGCAGGCAGAATCGCTAAAGAGATGGGCTTGCCCGTTTTGCTTTGGGGTCCACGGGACACTATTATCGAGGCTGACGGCACCCGTTACACCGACAGTCAGTGCGGTCTGTTTGCTATCAGCAATCAGCTTCGCCGCGCAAATATTCCCTTTAGTTACATAGAAAACTGCCTTGAAACCGACGATGCTTTTGCAGAGGGACTTAAAAAGTTCATTTCTGTTGTATGTATGATTAAAAACTTTAAAAAGCTTGAGGTTGTGCAGGTTGGCGTTCGTCTGAAGCCCTTTAAGTCGGTTATGTCTAACGAGATTGAGCTTGCCGAAAAGTTTGGCATCAACGTTACACCCGTTAACCTTGTTGAAGCAATGCAAAAGCTTAACTTTATCTATGACAACCGTATGGACGAGATTAAGGCTATCGCCGATGAGGTTCGCGCCAACTGGCAGGTAGGGGATATGGATGAAGAGCTGCTTCTTCGCAGCTGTGCCTTTGTTCTCTTCTATAAGGAAATATTTGAAGAAGAAAATGCAAGCGTTATCTCAACTGAGTGCTGGACTGCTATGCGCCCCGGCTTTGGCGCAAACCCCTGTCTTGCAATGAGTGTGCTTGCCGATATGGGTTATCTTGTTGCCTGTGAGTCTGATATTCACGGCGCAATCACCACTGCACTGCTTAGCTGTGCAGTTCGCGGCAAAACTCCTCCCTTCTTTGGCGAGTTTACCTGCCGTCACCCCTCTAACGACGGCGCAGAGCTTCTTTGGCACTGCGGACCCTTTGCTCGCTCACTTAAGGCAGAGGACGAGGTTGCAGGCTTTGATGCTATCGGCAGACCTTCATTCCGCCTTGCCAACGGTCACTACACCATCGGCAGATTCCAGAACGACGGCGACAAGTACCGCTTCTTCAGTAAGGAATTTGATACTACCGAGGGTCCTGCTACCATCGGCACTTATTTGTGGGCTGACTTTGGCGATATGGCAAAGCTTGAACGCAAGCTTATCGAGGGTCCCTACATCCACCATATGACCGAGGTTAAGGGCGGCTTTGAGGATGTTATCCGTGAGTTCTGCAAATACGTGGACGGTCTTGAATACGATACGTTTTAATTAGTTTATAAATACATCTATATAAAAGGAGAAAAACACAATGAACGATTTTTTGATGCTCAACGTGCTCACAGAGCTTGAAGACGCAGTCGGCAAGGAAAACGTGTCTACTAATGTTGTAGATAAGATTACCCACTCGGTTGACTACTTCTGGCTTTCAAGAATGTGGGCTGACAGAGGACTTCGTATGCCTGAGGCTGATATCGTTGTATCACCTAAGGACGCTCAGGAGACAAGTAAGGTAGTTAAAATTGCTAACTACTATAAAATTCCCATCACCACCTGGGGTGGCGGCGGCGGTACACAGGGCGGTGCTATTCCCGTTGCAGGCGGCATCGTGCTTGATACCAAGCGTATGGATAAGATTTATGACATCAACGAGCAGGGTATGTATATCGAATGCGGCACCGGTGCTATCTATAAGCACATTGAGTGGGCTGCAAACGAGCGCGGCTATGCTACAATGCACTATCCCTCATCACTGACCTGCTCAACCGTTGGCGGCTTCCTCGCTCACCGCGGTATAGGTGTTGTTTCAACCAAGTACGGCAAAATTGACGATATGGTGCTTGCTATGGAGGTTGTTCTTCCTAACGGTGATATTATCAACACCTCAACCGCTCCCAAGCATGCCGCAGGTCCCGACCTTAACCAGATTTTCATCGGTTCAGAGGGAACCCTCGGTATCATCACCAAGGCACAGATTCGTATTTACGAACAGCCTGAGGACCGTCGTTTCCGCGGCTTCCTTTTCCACAATATGACCGATGCTTTCAATGCAGGCCGCGAACTTCTTCAGAAGTTCAAGCCCTCTGTTATGCGTCTTTATGACGAGGCAGAGACTGCATCTTTAATCAAAAAGATTGTCGGTGTTGAAAAGAAGGGCGCCTTTATGAACGTTGCATACGAAGGCGTTAAGGAAATGGTTGACGTTGAAGAAAAGATTTTGCTTGAAACCTTTGCTAAGTACAATGCCGAGGACCTTGGCAGTGAATACGGCGAAAAATGGTGGAAAGAAAAGATTACCTTCTTCTATCCCGGTCATATGATGGATTTGCCCCAGATGTTCGGCACAATGGATACCATTGCTCCTTATGACAAGATTGAAAAAATCTATTGGGAAATGAAAAAGGCTATCGAGACCAACTTCCCAATGGCTCGCTTCATCGCTCACTTCAGCCACTGGTATGAGTGGGGTTGTATGATTTACGACCGCTTTATCATTGACGACGTTCCTCAAGACCCTGAGGAAGCATTCCGTCTGCACAACGCTATCTGGAACTGCGGTGTTCGTACCGCTATTGCCAACGGCGGTGTTGTTAACGATCACCACGGTGTTGGTATCAAGCTTGGTCGTTTGATGAAGGAACAGTACGGTCCTGCAATGCAGGTGTTCGAGGGTATCAAAAAGCAGCTTGACCCCAACGGCTTGATGAACCCCTATAAACTTGGTCTGTAAGGAGGATACCCACAATGCTTATTTCTAAAAAGAGTAAAGAAATTGTTGACGCTTGCCGTTTTTGTTGGATGTGCCGTCATATTTGCCCTATCGGTAACGCTACCGGTCAGGAGAGAAATACTGCCCGTGCAAGAGCACTGACCTTGTCTGTTGTTGAACGCGGCGCCGCTGAGCTTGAGGGCGGTATCATTGATAACGTATACGAGTGCGCCCTTTGCGGTGCTTGCACCAAAGAGTGCGTAACAGGTTGGGACCCCGTTAAGTTCACCAAAGAAACCAGAAACGAGATTGCCCTTACCGGAAAGCTTCCTGCATACGTTGAAAAGATGCTTGATAATATTGACGAGACGGGCAACGTCTATGGCAAAACCGAGTTTTGCCCCTGTCTTGCAGAGGCTGCCGCAGACCTAGCCGCAATGACCGATACCCTTTTCTTCATTGGTACTGATGCTCGTTGTAAGGCCACTGATAAGGCTGCAGGCGCCGTTAAGCTGCTTAAAGCCGCAGGTGTTAAGTTTACCGTTCTTGCTGACGAGGCAGACAGTGGCTACCACCTTGATTTTCTTGTTGGCGCCGCTGACGAGACCAAGGCTGCTATGACTAAATGCGCCGAAATGCTTAACAAGTTTAAGACTGTTGTTTGCTATGACCCTGCTGATGCAAAGGTTATGCTTCGCGAGTACAAGGAGTGGGGAATTGAGGTTACTGCTGAAGTTAAGACCTTCACCTCTTTCCTTGCAGAAAAGATTGCCGACGGCACCATTAAGCCTGCAAAGACCGACAAGACCCTTTATTTCCAAGACCCCGCACTTCTTGCCCGTGACCTTGAAGAGACTGACGCCGCCCGCACAGTTCTTTCTGCTTGCGGTGAGGTTAAAGAGATGCTTCTTTACGGCAAGGACGTTATGTGGGCAGGCTCAACCCTTATGAACGAGTATTTGCCCAAGGTTATGACCCTTACTGCATCACGCCGTTTTGACGACCTTAAGCACGTAGGCGGCAAGGTAATGGTTACCGCAAGCCCCTCTGAGTACGCTGTACTCAAGGCAGTAAAGCCCGACGATTGCGAGCTTTACACCATTGAGGAGGTTGTGGCAGGATGTTAGTAGACATCAATTATGTTCTTGATATGGCAGAAAAGGGCGGCTATGCCGTCCCTGCCTTGAACGTATACAATCTTGAAACCGTTATGGGTGTTATTGCCGCCGCTGAGGAGGCAAAGAGTCCCGTTATTTTGCAGTGCTATTCCCGTCTTTTCACCAATGAAGAGGGATATTACGCTGCTCCCATCATCATTGCCGCCGCTAAAAAGGCAAGTGTTCCCGTTGCATTCCACCTTGACCACGGCGCAGGCCGCAAGGAAGTTCAGCGCGCACTTCGCAGTGGCGCAACCGGCATTATGATTGACGGAAGCACCCTTCCTTTTGACGAAAACGTTGCAATTACAAAGAGCGTAGTAGACGATTGCGCCGCAATCGGTGTTCCCGTTGAGGGTGAGCTTGGTCACATCGGCGTTGCTAAAGACGGCGTTTCTACCGAATACACCCGCGTTGACGAGGCAGTTGATTTTGTTAATAAAACAGGCGTTTCTTGCCTTGCAATTATGGTTGGTACCGCTCACGGCAAATATGCTCAGGCTCCCGTATTGGCAATCGACCGCATTGCCGAAATTCACGCCGCCACCAAGGCTCATCTTGTGCTTCACGGCGGTTCAGGTGTTCCCGACGAGCAGATTAAAGCCGCTATTAAGGCAGGTATTGTTAAAATCAACTTCAGTACCGACCTTTGCCTTACCTTTATTAACAAGATTTTTGAGACTTCTCGCGATAAGATTGCTATTGATATGTTTATGAAAGAGGCAGTTGAGGCAGTTAAGCAGTTTGCGCTTGGTTGCATTAGATTGCTTGGCTCAGAGGGTAAAGCATGAGTGATATAATCGGAATCGGTGCCAGCGTATACGATACGCTGATGACCGTTGAAAGCTATCCCAACGAGGATACAAAAATGATGGCAACCTCCACCAAGATTATGGCAGGCGGCCCCGTTGCAACAGGAATTGTTGCCTCGGTTAAATTGGGTGCCAGTGCATCTTATATGGGTTGCCTTGGTGACGACGTTTTCGGCAACTATATGTTTGATGACTTTGCTCATTGGGGTGTAGGCACCGAATGTATCGTCAGAAAAAAGGGCGTTGTGTCCTTCCACTCGGTTGTGCTGCTTAACACTACCGATGCCACGCGCACTTGTGTGTGGAACAAGGGTACTATCCCCGAAATCACCCCCGACGAGCTTAACTACGACGCCATAAAGGATGCAAAAATTCTGCATCTTGACGGCCATCAGCTTAAAGCCGCCATTGCCGCCGCAAAATTTGCCAAGGCAAAGGGCGTTAAGGTGTCTCTTGACGCAGGCGGCATCTATCCCGGCATTGAGGAGTTGCTGCCTTTGGTGGATTATCTTATTCCATCAGAGGAGTTTGCCCTTAAAATCACGGGGGAGACTGATGCCGACAGAGCGGCAAAGGTGCTTTTTGAAAAGTACAGTCCTGAATTTGTAGTTATTACACAGGGCAAACGGGGCGGCATCATTTATGACGGTCAGCTTCGTCGCTATCCCATTTATGACGGCCCCTCAATCGACTCTAACGGCGCAGGTGACGTTTTCCACGGCGCCTTTATCGCAGGCAAGATTAAGGGCTTTGACAATTACAGCTGTTGCTGTTTTGCCAGTGCCGTATCAGGCCTTAAATGTGCAAAGGTTGGCGCCCGTGAAGGTACCCCTACCTTTGACGAAACAATGAAATTTCTTGACAGTATAGGAGTGACACTCAAATGAATTTAAAGAAAACTTGGGATTTTAAAAATGGCATTTCCGATATTTACGTTAAAGGCGAATGTCAGTGCAATATGCTTGAGGTTGCCTGTGTCAAGCTTGCTCCCGGTGAAAGCGCATCCTTTGACGAGCAGGACAAAGAATATGCCGTAATCATCCTTGGCGGTACTGCCGACGTTGTTGGCGACGGCTTTGAGTTCAAGGGTGTTGGCAAGCGTGCTACCGTTTTTGACGGCAACGCATCGGCAGTTTACATTCCTCGCAACAAAAAGTTCACCCTTACAGGTGTAACCGAGGTTACTATTGCAGTTGGCAAGTCTCCTGCTAAAAAGGACTTTGAGCCTAAGCTTGTTCAACCCGAAGACGGCATTGTTAAGGTTATGGGCAAGCCCGGTTGGACCCGTACTGCCAACTTTATCGTTGACGAGCGTGTTGACGCCAACCTTATCTATGTTGGTGAGTGTTGGGTAGAGGGCGGCAACTGGGCATCCTTCCCACCCCACAAGCACGACGAGGATAATATGCCTACCGAGGGCTTCCTTGAAGAGATTTACTACTTTGAGTACGACAAGCCCACAGGCTTTGGTATTCAAAAGGTTTACACCGCAGACCGCTCTATTGACGAAACCTACACCGTTGAAAACGGCGATTGGGTAGAGATTCCCCGCGGTTATCATCCCTGCCACGTAGCCCCCGGCTACCGCAACTACTATTTGTGGATTATGGCAGGCGAAAACAGAGGCTTCTTTATGACCTCTGACCCCGACCACGCTTGGCTTAACAAGTAATATTTCACGGCGAAATGAATCCGCCGCCGACTTTTTCGGTTGGCGGCGGACGTTTTAATTTGGAGGAGTTATGTTATCTTTACAATTTAACAACAAAGCCACCTTATGTTTAAAGGGCACCCCCCTTTTTGATAATATTGAGATTGAAATCAACTACCGCACAGGCAAAAAAGCCATTCTCACCCCCACGAAAGAGGAAAAGGGCAAAATCATCTTTTCTGCAGAGGGTGGGGATAGTCTTTGCCTTTACGGTGTAAAAATAAATGACGCATTTATACTTAAAATAGAGGGTGAGTTAATCCACAACCACACCCTTGAGCCTACCGCCTTTGCGGAGCAAGATTCCTTTAGTCTGCGCTTTAAGTCGGCTAAAGTTCAAGGTATTATGGCAAATTATCAGCACTCACCTTGGTGGACTCGTCCTGCCTTTGCCGACAAGGTGGAATCGGTGCCTGAAAAGACCATATCTATGCTTATGGATATGGGTGAGGAGTATATTCACGCCTATCCAATGTGCGACGATATTTATAAAACCCACCTTGTCGGTGAGGGTGACTCTGCCCGTTTGGTTGCAACGGTAGGTTGCGACGGTCACAGCAAGGTTGACGGCGTGCTTATGGCAATCGGCGTAGGAAACGACCCCTACAAGACCGTTCACGACACTATGGAAGCAGGCTTTAGCGCCGTTAAAGAGTCTATTCCGCTTAAAGAGGGCAGAAAGGATATAGAGGCACTTGGACTGCTTGGCTGGTGCACCTATGACGCCTTTTACCGCGAGGTTACTCACGATAAAATTATTGAAAAGTTAAAAGAGTTTAAGGCAAAAAATATTCCTATAAAGATGCTTCTTATTGACAGCGGTTGGTTTGTTCACAACGGTGACGGCACCAAGGGTAACGCCATAGTAGATTTGCGTGCTAACCCCGAAAAATTCCCCAAGGGATTAAAAGGGCTTATTGACGAGGCAAAAAGGGACTACGGCATTGAAAAGGTAGGCATCTGGCACGGACTGCCTGTTATGTGGCAGGGTATTGTAAAGGGCTCTTATGCTTGGGAGCAAACCCGAGATTTTCTGTGCGAGTTAAACAGTGGTATGTGCTACCCCTCATTAGAGCGTGAAAAGGCATTCGGATTTTACAACTATTGGCACACCTATCTGAAGCGTGAGGGAATTGATTTTATCAAGGTTGATTTGCAAGGTGAGGTATCTATGTACTCTCACGGCATCAAAAACGTGAATGAGGCGCTTAAGGCGGTTCACGCAGGCTTTGAGGCAAGCGCCGCTCTCCATTTTGGCGGAGACGTTATCAACTGTATGGGTATGCCTCAAGAGAACGTGCAGTCTCGCATTATGACGGGTGTCGCCCGTAACAGTGACGATTTCTTCCCCAACAAAGAAAACGGCTTTAGCGAGCACTTTTTACAAAACGGATACAACTCCGTATATCACGGACAGATTTATTTTTGCGACTTCGATATGTGGTGGACCAAGCACGAATCGGCTCACCAAAGCGCTATTTTGCGTGCAGTGAGCGGCGGTCCCGTATACGTAAGCGACCCGATTGGCAACACCATTCCTGATGAGCTTATTCGTCATGCCGATAGCAAGGGCGAGCTTTACCGTTGCGATTTGAATGGTACCATTTGCCGCGACAACTTGTTCAGTGACCCGTCAAAAGACGGCACCCTTGCCAAAATGTTTAACCGCAGCGGTGATGCAGGTCTTGTTGCCGCCTTCAATACCGACAGTGAGGGCAAAACCGTGTCGGGCTATGTAAAAGCCGCCGATGCCGAGGGTATTGACGGGGATGAGTTTTTGTGCTATCTTTCAAACAGTGATACCTTTAAACTGGTTAAAAAGCAGGATAAGATTCCCCTTACACTCAACAAAAATGAGGGTGAGTTGGCAGTCTTCACTCCTGTAAAGGATGGCTTTGCGGCACTTGGTCTTACCGACAAATACGTAAGCCCTGCTACCGTAATTTACAGTGAGCCACGCTTTGCACTTATTACCGAAGGGGGCAGTTTTGCCTTTTACAGTAAAGAGGCGGTAAATTCAGTTGTTGCAGACGGCAAAAAGGTGCCCTTTAAATCAGTTGGTGAGGGAATATACGTGGCGCAAATCCCATCTTCCGACGGGGATATCAGCGTTGAAATTGAGTGAGGTTAGGTTATGAAATATTTACTTGGTATTGATTTTGGCGGCGGTGCTTCAAAGGCTACTTTGCTTTCGGCAGAGGGCAAAATTGTTGCCACCAATTCGGTGGAATATCCCTCTTACTATCCCAAGCAGGGCTATGTTGAGCAAAAGCCGATTGACTGGTATCTTGCGACAAAAGAAAACATCGCAAGCCTTTTAAAACAAAGCGGAGTCAACCCTGCCGATATTGAGGCGGTCTCTTTTGATGCCGCCACCCACACTGCCGTACTTCTTGACGGCGATTATAATGTGGTGCGCGACTCTATCTATTGGTCAGATAGCCGCTCAACTAAAGAGAGCGCCTATCTGCGCGAGCATCACGGCGACCTTATCCGCTCCCTTGCGCTTCACTCTGCTGATACAATTTGGACCTTGCCCCAAATGATGTGGCTTAAAAACAACGAGCCCGATACGTATAAAAAAATTAAGCATATTTTGTTTCCAAAGGATTATGTGCGCTACCTCTTTACAGGTGTTGCCTGCACCGATTATATTGAGGCAGAGGGCAGTATGTTCTTTGATTTCAACACACTTTCTTGGTCAAAAGAGCTGTGCGCCCTTATCGACCTTGATATGAGCCTTTTGCCTGAGGTTGTGGCACCTACCGATATTGTTGGCACTGTTACGGCACGTGCCGCCGCAGATACAGGTCTTAAAGAGGGCACAAAGGTGGTTTGCGGCACTACCGATACCGCAATGGAGGTTTTTGCATCGGGTGCCGTTTCAAAGGGCAATTGCTCGGTTAAGCTTGCCACTGCAGGCAGAATTTGTGTTGTTACCGACAAGGCATTCCCCGACAGAGATATAATCAACTATTCTCACGTTGTTAAAGGCTTGTGGTACCCCGGTACTGCCACCAAGGCTTGTGCCTCTTCATACAGATGGTACCGCGACACCTTTGGGGGTGATTATAAGGAGCTTGATGCAGGCGCATCACAAATCCCCGTTGGCAGTGAGGGACTTTTCTATCACCCCTATATAAACGGCGAGCTTACCCCCTATGCTGACCCGTTGCTTTGCGGCTCTTTCGTGGGTATTCGCACCAATCATACCAAGGCCCACTTCTCTCGCGCAGTTATGGAGGGTGTGGCAATGAGCCTTATGGACTCTGCCCGGGTTATTGAACGCCTTGGCATTGCTCACGATAACAGTGCCGCTATTATCGGCGGCGGCGCATACAGTCCTCTGTGGCGTCAGATTGTTGCCGACGCGCTTAATATGGAGCTTCGTCTGAACGAAAACAGTGACTCCTCTTTCGGTACTGCAATGCTTGCAGGCGTTGCAACGGGTGTGTTTGAGTCCTTTGAACAGGTGGCGCAAAAGTGCATTATACCTGCAAAGATTACTACTCCCAACCCCGAAAACACCGAAAAATATCAAAAAATGTTTGAAACCTACCGTGCCGTACACGATGCATTGGCACCCATCTATCACAACAGGTGATTAAATGAAAATTGTTGTTTGTGTTAAAGAAACTGAAGGGGAGTTAAGCCCCTTTGACCAAAGCGCAGTTGAATGTGCCCTTGAACTGAGTGATGACGTAACGGTTATCTCTATGGGCAGACCCTCTGCAAAGGATGTGCTGCTTCGTCTTACGCGGCTTGGTTGCAAGGCGGTGCTTCTTACCGATTCTGCCTTTGCAGGAGCCGACACCCTTGCCACTGCATACGCTTTAAGTCTTGCGGTAAAAAGGATTGGCGCAGATTTGATTATATGCGGCAGACAGTCGGTTGACGGTGACACCGCACAGACGGGCCCTGCTCTTGCCACTATGCTTGGTTACTCCCTTGCCACCAACGTTATGGATTTTAAGGCAGATGAGGAGCAAATCACCCTTTCTACCCGTATGGGTGAATGCACCCTTGATTATCCCGCTCTTATTACTGTGGAGCGCATCCGCAATCTGCGGTTTGCCAAGCTTCGCAGCAAGTTGGATGAGGTAGAGGTGTTGTCGGCTCAGGATATTGGTGCCGATATTAGCCGATGCGGTCTTAAAGGCTCACCGACCCGTGTGATGAAAACCTTTGAAAGTGCCGTGGGCAAGCGCAAGTGTAAATTTATTCAGCCAAATGAACTTGAGGACGTTATACAAGAAGGGCTTAAAAAAAGAGCAGAAAAGCTTGCTCCCACAGTCAGCCAAACCCCACTAACCCTTGTTTGGTGCGTGGGTGAGGAGGTAGTCTCTGCCGCAAAGACTGTGGCAAAAGAGATTAAGGTTATCCCTCGCGACAGTGCCGAAAGACTTGCCGAGATTATAAAGGAAAAGGGGTGCGAATTTGTCCTCTGGCCTGCAGATTTGTGGGGCAGAAGTGTGGCTCCGCAGGTACAGGCACTCCTTGACACAGGTCTTTGTGCCGACTGTACCGCCCTTGAAACCGACGGCAAGGATTTGTTTATGTACCGCCCTGCATTCAGTGGCACGTTGACGGCAAAAATCCGATGTGCCACCCGTCCTGCAATGGCAACTGTCCGCCTTGCAAGCGGTGGTGATGCTCAGGTGATTCTTTCTTGCGGAAAAGGGGTAAAGGACATTTTGCCCCAAATGGAAGCGGCAGCAAATAATATGGGCGCCCAGCTTGCAGGCTCCCGCGGAATTGTAGACAGTGGATATATGCCCTACTCTGCACAAATCGGTCTTACAGGCAGAAGTGTGGGGTGCGATGTGTATATTGCAGTGGGTATTTCGGGTGCAGTCCATCACACCTGCGCTCTTGACAGAGTGGGCACGGTTATTGCCATAAATCCCGATAAGGATGCCCGAATTTTTGAATATGCTGACTATGGCATTGTAGCCAGTGCAGAGGAGGTTTTTCTATGAATAAAAAGTACGTTGCGCTGACCTTTGATGACGGCCCTCGCGCGCCTATGATTGAAATGATTGACAAGTTTACTGCAGTTGGCGGTCACGCTACCTTTTTGGTGGTGGGTACTCAAATTAACGAGAATAATGACAGCCGCATTCAGCACGCTATTGAGGCAGGCTGTGAGTTGGGCGGTCACTCATACCGCCATATCAGTCTTAACAAGGTGGAAGACCCTGCAGTTATCGAAGCAAATCTCAGGGCGCCCTTTGATATTGTGAAGGCGCGCTATAACTATGATATGGCAATCACCCGTTTGCCCAATCACGCCGCCAACGATTTGGTGTTTGAGATTGCGCAAAAACTGAATATGCCACTTATCGGCACGGGTATGAATGGCGCGTCTGATTGGAATCCCGAAGTGCCTGCCGAGGAAATTGCTCCCAAGGTTATTGCTTCTGCCTATGACGGCGGTATTTGTTGTCTGCACGTTAACGAGCGCACCTGCAAGGCTCTTGACACCATTTTGCCTACCCTTAAGGAGCAAGGCTATGAATTTGTTACAGTAAGTGAATTGTTTAAGATTAAGAACTTCACACCGCCTTATTTTGAACAGATTAAGGGAACAACTAAATAATTTTTGTAGTCATTTTAGCCCTCCCTCTACGGACACGCTTTGGTGCAGAGCATAATCTTTATAAAAAACTAAGAAATATTTAACCAAAACCAAAAAAATCGGTAAAAAATCATACATAATTAAAGACTAAAATACTCCTATCAACAGATAGGAGTATTTTTATGAAAAAAAGATATAAACGGCAATTAGGTTGTGTGATAGTGTTGATTGTATTTGTGGCGGCAATTTTCTTTTGTTTTGGCAGATACAGTCTAAAAAAAGACAAGCCTGCCACCGCCTCGGAGAATAGCAGTTGTGCGCAAGCAGACACCCTTGAGAATTTTGCCAAAGATCACAACCTTAACATAAGCGATTATCCCGATGAACTTGTAAATTTGCTTAACAAAAATCCTGAAACGAAGGATTTTGTTTATAATTATCCCCTAAAAAGAAACAGCAACCCAAAAATTGATTTAAGCAACTATGAGAATTCAAAAAGCGCTCCTTTGCTTATGCAGTGGGACGAGAGGTGGGGATATGATACCTATTCGGGTGAACTTATGGGCATTTCAGGATGCGGTCCTACTTGTCTTTCAATGGTGTGTATCTATCTTTTAAAGGATGCAACGTTTACGCCGAAATATGTTGCTGAGTTTGCCGAGAACAATGGGTACAGTGTTTTTAATAACGGAAGTAAGTGGACGTTGATTTCTGAGGGTGGTAAAGAATTAGGTTTAAACGTTACGGAAATACCACTTGATGAAAATAGAATTATGCGCAATTTAAAAGCAAAAAATCCGATTGTTTGCATTATGGGAAAAGGTGATTTTACATCCACAGGTCATTTTATTGTTATGACCGATTATGTTGACGGTAAGGTAAAGGTTAACGACCCCAACAGTAAAGCGCGTTCTGAAAAGTTGTGGGATTTAGCAAAAATAAAAGGGCAAATTCGCAACCTTTGGGTTTGTCAAAAATGATGGATTAAACAGATTTGGTTAGAATTTACGGGGACGGCTCAGTGCCGTCCCCGTTTTTCTGTGACAGGTGCTTAGCAAGGGTGTGCTTAAGCACGCGGCTGTATATACCGGTAAACTGGCTTTGAGCCGCCTCAAAATCGTCAAGGGATATTACACCCTCGTCAAGAAGCTGACAGAGCCTCTTTGCCTTTTTCTCAAGACGAGAAAACTCACGGTTGATGCCGCCTAAAGCCTTGGCGGCGGTGGGGTCTGAATAATAACCCATGGTTATTACCTCCTAAAAAAATATTTTGTTGTTCAGGAAGGCAATAAAAAAAGCCTATCCTGCGAAATGGGTATAATTTCCCTAAGGAAATTACTCCATTTGCAAAATAAGCGTTAAATTTGTTTGGATGCTATGTTATCATAGCTTTTGTTTTTTGTCAATAGAAATTTAAAAATATTTTAAAGGTATTCCTTCATAACCTCGATGCCGTGCTCCTGCTGTGCGATAGCGCGGTTGGCAATCTCTTTTGCATAGGGTGCGGCGGCGGAGTTGTTGTGAAGTGCTTTGAGCAGTTCTACGTTACCCATAGTGCAGCCCTGAATCATCATTCCTGCCGCTTTTGACGGGTCGCCCTTGCGGTTAAGCTGAGCGTCAATGGCGGTGCGACACATCATTTTTACGCTTTGCGGATTTTTGCCTGATCTGTGTCCCAGTTGGGTAAGGGTGTTGCGGGCGCTATTGCAAACCTGAGCGTATTCGCGGCGGATTTGGTCAAGTTCACGGCGCAGCTCGGGTTGGGTGACGTGCTTCATAACCGAGATGGTTCCGTCTCTGCCAAAAGCGGCGGCTTTTTCTGTTTCAGAAAGCAATTTAATAGTGCTGTTTTTCATAAAAATTCCCCTTAAAAATTATAGTTGGTCTTATTTTTGCCGAAAGGGGCAATTTTTATGCAAAAACTTAAAATGTGGACAAATTTTATATATTTTAGTGAAATTATCATTACAATTTTTTTGCAAAAGATTACATTTTGTAATTATTACAAAAAGGTGAATTTCTTTGTTAAAACTCCCTTTCTTGTATACATAATTTTTGAAAACTTGGGGGTAAAATATCTTTCAACAGTGGAAAACACCCCTATTTTACATAGGTTTTACACATTTTCCACAGAGTTTTCAACAATGCATTATGTTAACGTGTTAATATTACTAACTGTAATATTTTGTGATTTTTACAGGTTTGCACTTAAAGATTAAAAAAATTATTTGTTTCCGTTAAAAATTGAATAATTTGCCGTATTTTTCCCCAAAATACCCATATAACATAGATTTGTGAGGTTGTCGTTATGATTAGAGGAGTTAACCGTCGGGTTGTAGAGATAAACGAATGTAAAAGTGACCTGTTTGAGCGCGCGATTTTCTTTGTGCGACCGGGGGCAAATGAAAATTCAACCTCTGAACTTCAAAAAGAGGCAGATGCTATTATTGCAAGTCTGTCAAATCAACCGTCACCCCAGTTTTTGCGAAAACGAAGACCTAAATTAAGCCGACGGGCATTGTGGCTATTCCTCGGTATTTCAGTGGCGGTAAGTGTGATAAGTATTATTTGTAATTTTTTGTGACGTAAAATTAAAACCGCTTGGAGAAATCCAAGCGGTTTTGTCGATATATTGCTATGCAATTCGATATTTTTGCCTTGCGGCAAAATCGATATATTTACTTTACAGTAAATTCGATATGATATAAATCCGCTATCGCCTTTTGGCATATCGAGTGCGAAGCGCATATCGAAAATCCCGATAGGGATTTATATCGATGCAATGTGTCTTATGGACACATTGCTAATTATTGATCAAGCATTTTTGCGGCTTCTGCGGTAAGCGTGGCGTTGATTTTTTCTGCCTCGGCAGTATCCTTGGCAACGGAGGTTACGTACACCTTAATCTTGGGCTCTGTACCGGAGGGACGAACTATAATGCAGTTGTTATCTTCAAGCTCAAAGGCGATTACGTCTGCCTTAGGTAAGGTGAGAGTGGCTACCTTGCCGTCACAATCGGTGCGGGTAGAGTTAAGATAATCGGCAACAGCCACAACCTTGTAGCCTGCAATCTGCTCGCGCTTTTCGGTGTGGAGAGCCTTCATAATATTTGCCATTTGCTCCATACCGCTTGCACCCTTAAAGGTGAAAGAGGAGGTGCGGTGCAAATATCTGCCGTACTCGTTGTAAACGGCTGTTATAACGTCAACAAGGCTCAGGCCAACGGTGCGATAGTAAGCTGCCATTTCGCAAATAAGCATTGATGCAACAACGGCGTCCTTATCGCGCACATAGGTGCCTGCAAGATAGCCGTAGCTTTCTTCAAAGCCTAAAATATAACGCTGGGGCTCATTATCCTTTTCAAGCAAGGCAATCTGCTCGCCAATATACTTAAAGCCGGTCAGAACGTTGCGCATTTCGCAACCGTATTTTGCGGCAATCTTGTCGCAAATAGAGGTGGAAACGATGCTTTTTACCGCAACGGGATTTTTGGGCAGAGTGCCCTTTTCACTGCGGCGCTTAAGCACGTAGTCAAGAAGCATTGCGCCAACCTCGTTACCTGTAACAAGGCGGTAATCGTCGCCCTCAGGCACTGCAATGCCGACGCGGTCGGCATAGGGGTCAGTGGCAAGCAGCAGGTCAGGCTTAAGCCTTTGGGCAAGGGCTAAAGCACACTCAAAGGGCTGACGGATTTCAGGATTGGGATAGGGAGCAGTGGGAAAGTTGCCGTCGGGCAATTCCTGTTCTTTAACAATGGTAACGTCGGAAACACCGATGCGCTTTAAAATCTCGCGAACGGGCTTGTTGCCTGTGCCGTGAAGTGGGGTATAAATAACCTTAAGTCCGCTTTTGCCCACAAGGTCACTGTCAACCGACTGCATAAGCACGTTTTTGTAATATTCCTCGTAGCAATCCTCACCGATATATTGGATTTTGCCCTCGCTGAGAGCGGTGTCAAAATCAACGGTATTAACGCCTTCAAAAATATCGGTATTCTGAATGTTGCTGTAAATTTGGGCGCAAGCCTCACCGCCAAGCTGACATCCGTCGTCACCGTATGCCTTGTAGCCGTTGTACTCGGCAGGATTGTGGCTTGCAGTAACTACAACACCGCCTACACAACCGTAAAAGCGTACGGCAAATGAAAGCATAGGTGTGGGTGCAAGCTCGGGATAAAGCCACACCTTGATGCCGTTTGCGGCAAAAACACAGGCGGCAGTACGGCTGAACAAATCACTGTTGTTGCGGCTGTCATAGGCAATGGCAACCGAGCCGTTTTTGTAAGCACTGTTAATATAATCGGCAAAGCCCTGTGTAGCGCGGCCGACGGTATATACGTTCATACGGTTGGTGCCTGCGCCGATTACACCGCGCAGACCTGCAGTGCCGAAATCAAGGTCTTGAAAAAATCTGTCCTCAATAGCGGCGGCATCCCCTTTTACAGAAGCCAGCTCTTCCGCAATGGCAGAGTCGGTTGCCTTTTGACACCATAAATCGTATAAGCTGTTGATTTTGTCACACATAGTTTTTGCCCCTTAAATAGAATATAAGTAATTATATAATGAATTTTGCAGGTTGTAAATAAAAAAATGGTATTATATATGGATTTTTGTCTCATTTAAACGTTGGCAGTGCCGAATGAGGAGAAAATATCACCAAGATGCTCTGTAATTTCATACTCCTCTATTTTGCCCACGCCATCCTCATAAATAACCTTGGTTATGGAAGCGTTGGCAACCCACGGGATATTTTTCATTTCGCTTAAGGTCAGTCCACGCCAAATGCAAGTCATTGCGCGGATGGGGGTAGCGTGGGTGCCGATAACCACCGTTTCACCTTGGTGGGCTTTGGCGATAGCGGCTAATTCGGTGGCAACACGCTCTTGCAAATGGGCAACGCTTTCGCCCTCGGTGCAGACGGCGTTGCCTATGTCGGTAAGCCACACGCCGTAGTCCTCTGCAAATTGGCTTTTAAGGTAGTCAAACTCGTTGTTTTCCCACTTGCCGCTGTTAACCTCGCGCAGACGGGTGCGAGGAATGATGCAAAGCCCTTTTTTGTCAGCGATGGGCTTGACGGTGTTAAAGGCGCGACACAAATCGCTTGAATATACGGCGTCAATATGTATATTTTCAAAAAACTCTGCAACCTTGCTTGCCTGCTTATAGCCTGTCTCTGACAGGTCAAGGTCGGTATGTCCTAAAAATCGGCCTGTTAAGTTGCCAAGGCTTTGTCCGTGGCGGACAATATAAAGGGTGGTCATAGGTTTTTCCTCCTGACAAATGCGGTGGTGACCGCTAAAACTAATATATATACCAAAATATCACAAACTATGCAGATGCCCAGCGCTACAAAGCCCATTGATGACAGTGCAGTCAGTGAGAAAACCCAACCGAAAACAAAGACGCCCAACAGAAAAACAAGGCACATTGCACACCAAAGCGCGCCTCGGTAAAGGTTAAAGGGAATACACACCTTGGCAAGATTTATAAGCATTGCAACCCCTGATGCCACCACGCATACAGTGACGTATTCACTGTGGGTCAAAGACAGTAGGGGAGTTATAAGGGCGGTAACAATTACTCCCGTTGCAATGGCAATTCCACCAGGCAGTGAGCGGGTGAAAATATCGTTTAAAAACTTACCTTTAATGCGGTTGTAGTTTGGCTCAAAGGATAAAAACAATCCCGGCACCGCCACACCCACAAAGGTAATAAGGGTTAGGTGAATTGGCTCAAAGGGGTAGCTTTCGTTTATAAAAACAAAAGCAAGTGAAAGCATAAGTGAATAGACGATTTTAATAAGGAAAAGGGAAATTGACCGCTTAAGGTTGTTTATTGACCGTCTGCCTTGACGAAGCACCTGGGGCAGTGAATCAAAGTCGTTTTTCATCATAATCAGCTTGGCGGCATCCCTTGCAATATCGGTGGCGGAGGCAGGGGCAACCGAGCAGTCGGCTTCTTTAAGGGCAAGCACGTCGTTTACGCCGTCACCCGTCATTGTGACGGTGTGACCTGCTCGGCGCAAAGCAAGGATTATATTGCGCTTTTGTTCGGGGGATACTCTGCCAAAGACAACGTTGCTTGCCACCACACTGTCGATTTCCGACTCTTTTACGCGGCTCATATCCACCTGCTTATCCCATCCTGCAATACCTGCTCGGCGGGCAACATCACCTGCAGTGGCAGGGTGGTCCCCCGATATAATAATCACCGACACACCTTGCTGGGCAAAGTGCTTCAGAGTTTCAGAGGCGGTGGGACGAAGCTTGTCTCTGAAGGTAATAAGCGCAAGAGGGGTAAAACTATCCCCGTTGTTTTTGGCAAAAAGCACCACTCTGCCCAAAGAGGAAAGCTCAGTTGCCTGCTGAAAGACCGATGGGTCAAGCTTATCTGCAAAAAAGTCGGTGGCGCCTACAAGCAGCTTCGTGCCGTCGTCAAAAAGTGCGGTTGAGCATTTTTTATGGCTGTCAAAGGGCATAAAATTGGAAGCCCTACGCTGTGAGGCAATTCCGTGGCAATAGCCTTTAATGGCAATGGCAGTGGGGTTGCGGTCGGTTGAAGCATTGGCAAAATCGGCAAGAAGAGAATCGTTGTAGTCTTGGTTTAGGGGAACTATTTCGCCAACCTCTAACACGCCCTCGGTCAGTGTGCCCGTTTTATCAAGACAAAGCACGTCGGTGCGCGCAAGAGCCTCTGCACTGTACAAATCCTGACTAAGCACGTGAAAACGGGCAAGCATAATTGCCGTTACCGCAAAAACGGTGGAGGCAAGCAGTACCATTCCTTCGGGAAGCATACCGATAACGGCGGCACTGGTGGAATAGATTGCCTGAGTCAAGTTGTCCCCCTCAAACTGAGCAAGGAAAAGGCTTGTGCCCACAGGCAGAATGGCAATCGACATTGCCGCAAGAATAACGTTGATAGTGCGCACAATATCCGATTTCTGACGGCGGATACGCTTTGCCTGATATGCAAGGCGGTTGCCATAACTGTTTTCACCCACTGCAACGGCGCAGGCACGACAGGTGCCGCTGATTATAAAACTGCCTGAAAGCAAGGTATCACCCACCGATTTAACAACTCCGTCAGGCTCACCTGTGATAAGAGACTCGTCGGCAACGCAGTCGCCCAACTCAACGCGGCAGTCGGCAGGCACTTGGTTGCCTGCAGTAAGCACAACAATATCGCCAAGCACGATTTTTTTGGTTGGAATGATATGCTCTGCACCGTCACGAATAACGGTAGCCGTTTTTTCAACAATAACCTTAAGACGATCGGTGGCGTGCTTTGCCCGAAACTCCTGCACGATGCCGATAAGAGAGTTGCATATGGCAACGCCAAGAAAAAGCACGTTGCGCAAGGATTTAAAATCCACGCCGTTCATAAGAATAAGCAGGGCAAGAATTATATTTATAAGATTGAAAAAGGTGAAGACGTTGCGCCTGACTATTGCAAAATAAGAGTTGCTCTTTATTTTGCGCTCTCGGTTAGATAATCCTCTGCGCTCAAGAGAAAGGGCCTCTTTAGATGAGAGTCCGCTATGAAAATCGGTCACAGGCAACACCTCCTTTTTGAACAATTATATCATATATACTTGTGTTGCGCAAGCAGATGAAAATATGTCAATTTTTGCAATGAAATAGTAATTTTTTGCACTTGACCATTGGACAAGAAATAGTTATACTTAATTTGTAACGTGGGCGAATTTGTTTTTGCCCAAGCAATATTTCTATGGAGGAATATGTGATGAAAAGAATTATTTGTTTTGGTGAACTTATGCTTCGTCTGGCTCCCGAGGGCTATTACCGTTTTGTTCAGGCCGATAAAATGTGCGCTACCTTTGGCGGCGGTGAGGCAAACGTTTCTGTATCTCTTGCAAACTACGGTATGGATGCCGCTTTTGTTTCTAAGCTTCCTACCCACGAAATCGGTCAGGCAGTAGTTAACTCTTTGCGCAAGTTTGGCGTTGACACCTCTAAGATTGTTCGCGGCGGTGAAAGAGTTGGTATTTACTATCTTGAAAAGGGTGCATCAATGCGTCCCTCAAAGGTAATTTACGACCGCGCTTATTCTGCTATTGCTATGGCTAAGCCTGAGGATTTTGATTGGGATAATATTCTTGATGGCGCCGATTGGTTCCACTTTACAGGCATTACTCCCGCATTGGGCGACAACGTTGCCGATATTTGCCTTGAGGCTGTTAAGGCTTGCCGTGCAAAAGGCATCACCGTTAGCTGCGACCTTAACTTCCGCAAAAATTTGTGGACCTCTGAAAAAGCAGGCAAGGTTATGGGCGAGCTTATGAAATACGTTGACGTTTGCATTGCCAACGAAGAAGATGCCGAAAAGGTATTCGGTATCAAGGCTGCCGCTACCGACGTTGACAGCGGTAAGCTTAATCACGAGGGCTATAAGGACGTTGCAAAGCAGCTTGCCGACACCTTCGGTTGCAAAAAGGTTGCTATCACCTTGCGCACCTCTATCAGCGCTAACGACAACAACTGGGCAGCAATGCTCTATGACGGCGAGGGCTACTATTTTTCAAAAGAGTATCCCATCCACATTGTTGACCGTGTTGGCGGCGGTGACTCCTTTGGCGGCGGTCTTATCTACTCTGTGCTCAGTGGCTTTGACAGTCAAAAGACCATTGAGTTTGCCGTTGCCGCAAGCGCACTTAAGCACACTATCGAGGGTGACTACAATCTTGTAAGCGTTGCAGAGGTTGAGGGTCTTCTTAAGGGTGGCACAAGCGGTCGCGTTCAAAGATAATTTGATTAAAATTAAAATCCGTTAGGTTAAGGCTAACCTAACGGATTTTTTACTTTCTTTCATAAACTTTGCGGTATTCACTGGGGGATAGGGCAGTTTTCTTTTTAAAGACGCGACTAAAATACATAGCGTCGTTAAAGCCGCACCTTTCGGCAATATCGGCAACCGACCGGTTGGTTTCAATAAGCATCCGCTTGGCGTTTTTGATGCGGATGTTTGTCAGATGCTTTTGCGGAGGAACACCGACCGTTTTTGTAAAAAGGTGAAAAAATCGGTCACGTCCAATGTTGCATTCGGCGGCAAAGCTTTCTATATCAAGGGGCAGATAATAAAGCCTATCCATAATATTAAGCACCTTTAGTATGCGCTCGTCAAAGGAAACGGGGGCATCGGGATGGCTTTTGTCAGACATATGACGGAGGATGTGCGCAAATATTTGCTCAATATAGCTTTGAACAAAAAGCTTATATCCTTTTTGTTTAGACTGTGTTTCAACAATTAGTTTCATATGGGTACGCTCAATATCCGCAAGGTCGTTTAGGTGAAAAATGTTGCCCTCGTTAAGCCCTGATTGCGAGCACAAGGACTCAACCCCCGTGCCTGAAAGGTGCAGCCAAAAGGATGAACTGCGCCCCTTTGTAAAGCGGTACCATTGAGGCTCGAAAGGTCGGTAAAAAAGCAAATCTCCGCGAACAAGGGGATAGGTTACGCCTTGTATTTTGGCGGTGCATTCACCGTCTGTTATGAAAAGCAGATGATAGTCTTGCCTGCCTTTTGGACGGCTGATTACCGCATCATCACTGTCGTGCACCTGTGAGCCGCAACTGTTAACGTTAAACAGCTCTTCGGGCGATGCATAATCGCAGGCGTGCATATCGTGTAAATCTTCACCTGTCAGGGTGCTTCGCATGGCTTTACCTCCCTTTGTTAACTGTAATTATCATACTATAATAAAAAGGTTTTTGTCAATAACAATATTGTCCATATTTTATGTATATTTTCTTGAAAAACGGAGACAATTTTCACTTTGCCTCAAAAAAACAGGGTTTCAAAGGTTGATGCATTTTTATTGAATTTTTAAAAAAAGCAGGTATTATTGGGCTATTTAAAGCTTTCTGCCAATGTGTAGGTTATACTTTTAAATAAAAAAAGAGGTAAAATGATTAAGCTTTAATTTGATTAAAAATAATTTTCACCATATAACCATTTTTTGAACAATATGGTTCCGACCAATCGGTGATAGCAGAAAAGTACATAAAAAACAATAAAAAGAGCCATATAATCCATTGAAAAAAACGCGGTTTAATATTATTATTATAACAGAGTTCATATACAGAACACTAAATCCTTGAAGAATGCGAGGCACACGAAATGAAAAAAGTTATATCCCTTTTGTTGATACTTGTGTTGGTAGTAGCAATGGGCATTTGCGCTGCAGGTTGCAAGTCAACGGGCGAAAAGCAGGATGAAGGCGGCAAATTTGCTGACAAAATCCCCGGCGGCTCTGCTGACGTTAGCGCAGAGGTGCTTGAGGCTCTTACAAATTCAGGCAGTGTATCAAGTTACGTATTCGGAACAGACGACACTGCAGGCAGACCTGCTAACCTTGGCGGTCTTAACAACGTTACCTTTCAGGAATTGTTCCGTGAGGTTTACGGCGGTGAGATAGAGCTTAGCAACATCCCTTGGGAAGGTTGGGAATCTAAGTTCATTTCTGACTTTGCTGCCGAGTCTGCACCTGATATGATTTACGGCTTTGCAAAGCTTTGGCCCAAGATTGCCAATCGCGGTATGGTTTTCAGCAATAAAGAGCTTAAGGAAATGGGCATCGTTGGTCTTGACCACCCCGTTTTGAAGGATGGCTTTGAGGCTGTTGAGGCTAACTTTACCTACAAAAACGAAGTTTACGGTCTTGCCCTTCACCGTTCAGGCTGCTTCTGGTCAATCGTTAACGAAGACCTTTACAAGAAATACAATGTAAAATCTCCCTCTGCATATTATAAAGAGGGCTTGTGGGACATTGATGCTCTTAGCAAGTGCAGTAACGAGCTTATTACCGCTGCAGGTCTTAACGATGCAGGCGTTCGCGAAGTCTTTGGATATTATTGCTGGGATTCAACTGCATTTATCCGTGCAAACGGTCAGCAGCTTATCGGCTTTGACGGCGCAACCGGAGCTCTTTCCAACAACTGCAAAAAGTTAGAGGTTATCGAGGCAATGGAAAACTTGCGTAAGGCCTTCCAAGAAGGCTGGGCAACTACAGACGATCAGGTTTTTGCAAAGGGTAACGCAGGTATAATTGCAGTTACCGACGAAAACGTTACGTCAAACATCAGCAACTTGACCTTTGACTATTCTATCATTCCCTTCCCCAAGGGCAGATCAAACAAAAACAACCAGCTTCCCGGCTCAGTTTCTGCTTGGATGGTAACCACCAGCAGTGATAACGTACAGGGTGCGGTTAACCTTATTATTGCATACCTTGCCGCAGTTGAAGATGGCACCTTGCCTCTTGGTGACAACTGCGTTGAGTCTTCTCTTAAGGATCAGCCTGAAGTTTTGCAGATGATACTTGACAGCAAAATCCACGGCGTAAACGACAATATGTACGGTGTTGGCACTTTGTGGAGCGCTCAGTGGGATTTCTGGCGTCAGATTCGTACCGGTAAAACAACCGTTGCCGAAACAGTTGAGGCATTCTCATCATTGTTTGACGCACAGATTGAGGCTGAAATGGCTAACACTCAATAATTTTCGAAGAAACCTCCTTGTGTATAAAAGCAAATGCGACGTTCGTTTAACGGGCGTTGCGTTTGCTTTTTTTGTTAACAAAGTTAACCCTTGCGGAATAAAATGTAGCAGTTTAAAGAAAGGCTACGGTGATACTATGGCAAAGCATATTCCGTCATTTTTTATGGGTGCCATTTCGGCAGGGGGTTACCGCTCAAACTTAAACAACATATATAACGCCGACAAGGGTTGGCGCGCCTATCTTATAAAGGGCGGGGCAGGAATGGGTAAATCCACCCTTATGAAAGGGGTTGCCAAGGCACTTGGCGAGCAGGGAATCGACCATATTGCAATTCCTTGTCCCTCTGACCCGAATTCCCTTGACGGAGTGGTTTTTCCCTCTGCAAAGGTTAGTATTATGGATGCCACTGCTCCTCATATTGTTAATCCCGTTTATCCAGAAGTATGCGAGGTTACCGTCAATTTAGGTCAGTATTGCAGAAGGCAACAGCTGACCGGCTACAAGGAGCAGATTATAGCCGCCACAAAGGAAAACAAGATTATGTATGAGCGTGCATACCGCTATATGTCGGCGGCATCGGCTCTTATCGGTGACTCCTTCAGGGTGGCGGCAGAGCATACCGATATGGCGGCGGCTGCCCGTTACGGCACCCACGTTGCAGAGGGGCATATGCCTAAAAAAGCCCATACAGGCAACGAAATAACGGCCTTTTTAAGCGGAGTTACCTGTCAGGGACATCTGTTTTTATCCGAAACCATTGATGACCTTTGCGACAAAATTTATGTGTTTGAGGATGAGTACGGCGCCGCATCCCGCGCCTTTATGTCGGCAGTTAGGATAACGGCCCTTAACCGAGGCTACAACATAATCACCTGTATGTGTCCCTTTGCCCCAGATGAAAAGCCCGAGCACATAATTGTGCCCGAGCTTAGTTTAGCCTTTACAACTCAAAACCGTTATTTGCATCAGAACCGCCCCGTAAGACGAATTCACGCCCGACGATTTACAAATACGGCAGGAATTGCCGCTTGCCGTCAAAGGCTGTCCTTTAATCGCAGAGGGGTTGCAGAATTGATTGATGGTGCCTGCCGTGCGGTACAAAAGGCAAAGCAAATTCACGACGGAATTGAGGGATATTATATTGTGTCAATGGATTTTGACGGGGTTGAAAAGGAAAAGCAAAAAATCATTGCCGAGATTTCAGAAGGCTTGCAGAATTAAGACAGCACACCACTGAAAGCACCACGTCGGCAACTACTGCCGCCCACATCATCGGCACGAAGAAGGCCGATACCATTACGGCGGCTTTAACTCCAAGGGCAAGGGCAATATTAGTCTTTACCGTTGATACTGTGCGTCGGCTGATTTTGATAGCCTGCTCAATATCTTTTAGGTTGCCTGAGGATAGCACTGCATCGGCAGTGTGGGTGGCGGCATCGGTGCCAAGTCCCATTGCAACGCCAACGGTGGCTTCAGTCAAAACGGGCGCATCATTTATGCCGTCACCAACGAATACAACCGATTTGTGACTGCTCTTAAGCTTGTTAAGGGCGGTCACTTTGTCTTGAGGAAGCAGCTGACCTTGCCAAAAATCAATATCACATTCCTTTGCAACCGACTCTACCGCAATATTACTGTCACCGCTAAGCAAAGCAAGTTGCTTTATACCTGCGTTTTTAAGGCTTTTTATGGTTTGACGGGCATCCTCTCGCAGTTTGTCGGCAAGACAAATTACCCCCACGCATACGCCGTCAACTGCAACGTACACCTGTCCGTCGGGCATATTTGACGTGTCGATGTTTTCTTTTTCCATAAGACGCTTTGCCCCCACAAAAACAGTCTGCTCACCCTTAACCGCAACGCCGTAGCCTGCAAGCTCGGTTATCTCGCCGTCAAGCTTTGCGGGAGTCTTGCAAGCCTTTTTAATAGCCGTCGCAACGGGGTGGTGGGAGTATTGCTCTGCACCTGCACCAATGGCAAGAGGGTCGTACCCGTCTGCACTGTGAATGTTGGTTACCTCAAGCTCGCCTGTGGTAAGGGTGCCTGTTTTATCAAAGGCTATGCAGTGGGCTTTTGCAAGGTTTTCAAGGTGTACGCCACCTTTTATAAGCACACCCTTACGGGACGCGGCGCCAACACCTGCATAAAAGGCAAGAGGTACCGAAATTACAAGGGCGCATGGGCAGGATGCCACCAAAAACACAAGAGCCTTGCGGAGCCAGTCGACAGAGAATGTGCCTGTCACAATCCAAGGAGTAACTGTTATAAGCAATGCCAAAATCACCATAAGGGGAGTGTAAACCTTGGCAAAACGGGTGATAAAACGCTGAGCGTTGCCTTTGCGACTTTCCGATTCTTCTACAAGCTTTATAATGCGCGCGGCGGCAGAGTTTTCATAGTCACCCGTAACCTGAATGCGAAGCATACCTGCCCCTGCCGTCATTCCGCCAAGAACCTCAGTGCCGTATTCGGCGGTAAGGGGAATGCTTTCACCCGTAATGGCAGAGGCGTCAATTTGACCTGAGCCACCCACCACAATGCCGTCAAGAGCAATGCGCTCGTATGGGTGCGCGATTATAATTTCCCCCACTTTTATTTGAGCGGCAGGGCGGTCTCCGTTGTCGGTATGGACTGTGTCGGGGCGGATTTCACTAAGCTTTTCAATGGATTTGCGGGATTTGGCGGTAACTCGGCTTTCAATGATTTCACCCACTGCAAAAAGCAAAGTGACTGCCGCCGCCTCAATATATTCGCCGATAAAAAGGGCACTTATTGCCGCAAGGGTAAGCAAAAAGTTTTCGTCAAGACTGCCCTCTCGGATAACACCCTTTATACCCATAAGGGCAGGCTTAAATACTGCCACCAAGGTTGCGGCGGTAAGCATAATATTACGTACAATATTAAAATTTAATGCCCCAAGGATAATTGCCGCTATAATCAAAAGGGCGGCAAGACCAATCTGCCAAAACTCTTTAAGCAGGGAAGAATGACTTTGTTGGGGCTTGGAGTCTCCTACACGCTTTACGGTTATGCCCGACTCAATCGAGTTGCACAACTGTTGCAGGGCGTGGGTGCGGTTTTGCTCACTGCCGTCAAGAGTAAGCACTCCTCTTGCAAGGTTAAGGTGAGCGGAGTCTATCCCCTCAAATTCGCAAGCGGCTTTGCGGATTTTTTCTCCGCAGTCGGCGCAGTGAAGTCCCTCAAGAATATAACTGTCAAGCATTGCCGTCACCCTCGCTTTCAGTTATATGCTCCCAACCAATGCGATATATATCCTGCACGTGACTGTCGGCAAGAGCATAAAGCATTGTCTTTCCCTGACGTTTGCACCGTACAAGCCCCGACTGGCGTAAAAGACGCAGTTGATGAGATATTGCCGACTGCCCCATATCAAGCGCGGCGGCAATGTCGCCCACGCACAGCTCTCGGTGGGTAAGGACAGATATAATTTTTATTCTGGTGGAGTCACCAAACATCTTAAACAATTCTGCCAAGTCAAAAAGTTGGCAGGAATCGGGCAACTGACCTTTGATTTCTTCCGTTTTTTCAGGATGAACGCAACATTCACTCATAAATACAACTCCCAACATATGAATATATGTTCATATGTTGATATAATATATCAAAATTTTCTTTTTGTCAATATAAAAATAGAGGGTTGATATTGAGTTTAAAAAGTAGTACAATAATATATTAGAAACGAGGTGACCTTTGTGCCACAAAAACAAGATAAATGCGCTTATTGTCGTGCCATTCTCTTTGAGGATGAGGACGTTGTATATTGCCCCGAATGTGGCGCGCCCCATCATCGCGACTGTTACAATCAGTTGGGCGAGTGCGCCAACAAGGCAAACCACGGGTTAGAGATTCCGATGGAAGAAGAGGTTGAGGGTGAAAATCAACCTGAACAGGAAGAAAGACCGCAGGGAATCCCCTTTGACCGAGACGGCCACGTTTGTGCCCGTTGCGGTAAAAGAAGCACCAGTGATACCCTCTTTTGTCCCTATTGCGGAACACCTTTCGTTGAGGCAGGTCAGCAACGTCAAGGGGGCTTTACGGGGGCTTATTCTACCTTCCCAAACATAGACCCATACGGCGGTGTTAATCCTAACGAAAGTCTTGACGGCCACGTTGTTAGTGAGGTTGCAAGCTACGTGCGTGTTAACACTCAGCGATATATACCCATTTTCAAAAGGTCTGCCGACCAAAATAAAAAAACGGGTTGGAATTGGTCTGCCTTTTTGTTTACTTACATTTGGCTCTTTTTCCGCAAGTGCTATCGGGAGGGATTGGTTGCCGTCCTTTTTTCACTGTTGGCAACGGTAATGCAGACCCCGTGGAATATTTCCCTTTACACCTATCTAACAACCAATAATATTACAATAGAGGCGCTTCTGCCAAAAACAGAGGCGGCGTACGACCATTTGCTCAATTTGGCGCAGTCCATACCCCCAATTGCGTGGGTGCTATACTTTTTGGGCACGATTTTAATTGTGGCGGTTAGCGTTGTGTTTGGTATGTACGGTGACTATTTGTACAGAAAGCGCGTGTCAATCCGCCTTGACGAGATTAAAAAGGACGACCGCTTTGCCGCAGACGTTACCTCTGCCATTATTGCCGCCGGCGGATGCAATGTTTTCAGTGCCGCCGCAATTATGTATGCAATGAATTTTATTTCTAATCTGATACTAACGTTTTTCGGATAAGGAGTTTTTATATGAAGATTACAAAAGCCGTAATTCCTGCAGCAGGTCTTGGCACCCGTGTGCTGCCTGCATCCAAGGCAATGCCTAAAGAGATGCTTCCTATCGTTGATAAGCCTGCCATTCAGTATATTGTGGAAGAGGCGGTGGCATCAGGTATCACCGATATTCTTATTATCACCAACCGCGGTAAAGGCATCGTTGAGGACCATTTCGACCATTCCTACGAGCTTGAGGATTTGCTTCGTAAAAAAGGCAGAGACGAGGATGCCGATAAATTAGCATCCTTGGCTACCCTTGCAAATATTCATTTTGTCCGTCAGCATCAGCCAAAGGGACTTGGTCACGCCGTTCTTGCCGCCCGTACCTTTGTGGGTAACGAGCCCTTTGCAGTGCTTTACGGCGACGACGTTATCATATCTGACGTGGCTGTTACAGGTCAGCTTTGTAAGATTTACGAAAAGTACGGCAAGGGTACCGTTGGCGTTAAGCAGGTGCCAATTGAGGACGTGTCTAAGTATTGCTCACTGAAGGTGGAGCCTATCTCTGACCGAGTTATGTCTGTTTCCGATATGATTGAAAAGCCGCCCGTTGAAAAGATGTTTTCTAACTGGTCTATTTTGGGCAGATGTGTGCTTCCGCCCGAAATATTTGATATTTTGGAAAATACTCCTGCAGGTACAGGGGGCGAAATTCAACTAACCGATGCAATGGCAACCCTTGCTCGCAAAGAGGGAATGGTTGCGGTGGATTACGTCGGCACCCGCTACGATATGGGCAACAAGCTGGGCATTATGAAGGCACAGATTGAGGTAGGTCTTAAGCACAGCGAAATCGGTGAAGGCCTTAGAGAATATCTTAAAGAAATTGCAAAGAATTTATAAAAACAAAACTCCCTCGTTATTTGGGAAATGTTCTTAGCGAACATTTCCCAAATAACGAGGGAGTTTTTGCGTCTTAATTAAAATTCGGGAGTGTATCTAAGCTTGTTTTCAGTCCATACGGCGCGGCGTACCTTAAAATCGGTAAAGCGTACCTTAGTGCAATAGGCTTCAAAGCCAACAAGTCCGTATTTGGTAAAATCAATGGGGTCGGGATCGGTAACCTCAAGGAGCAATTTGCCGTCAACCATAGTGAAGCAGTGACCGTTGATACTGCCGCACTGAATATGATAAACCTTGCCCGGCTCAAAATCAAACAGGGGAGTGGCAACGTTCAGTTTGTATTCGGGGGATTTTTCAATACCAACCTTGCCAACCCACCAGCCTTGCAGACCTGAAACATAGGCAATATCGCGATAGTTGGTTTCGCGGTTCCAGTTGCCGTTCCACATAACGTTTATATCGTGGGTGCAAGGGGGAATAGTAGAGGCTTTAAAGTCGAGAATAACATTTTCGTTATACTGCTTGCGAGAGATAACCATTGCGGCGCAGTTTTCGCGGTTTTCGCCGATAAGCCAGCCGTCCTCTACGTACCAGTTGCCTCCGCAGATTTCGAAATCCTCTTCCAAGGATTCTTTTGAAAAGGGACGGTCATAAATAACGGGACATTCATTAGGGTTAATTTGTTTGCTTAACAAATCCATAATATACACTCCGTTTGAAATTATAAGAAAATGATATCACCTATATTAAGTATTTTCAATGCACTATAATGTTGAGTTCTTGCCTTTTTCTGCTGTTTTGAATTAAAGATTCTTAACAAGGACTTTAAAATGCTTAATTTCACCGCTTCTTAGCACAACTTCTGCTTCCCAAACGTCTCCGTCTTTGGTTGTTACGCCTTTTTGATCCCAATTTGAAATGAAATTACAAGTAAAGCTTTCGTCATAGCAAGTGTATACGTGCTTGCCGTTTTCAAAAAAACGAACGTAATTTATACTTTCGGGATATAGGGCAGCCAAGCGGGGAAATCTTACACCCTTGTGGTGCATATGAGGTTCAAAGCCCTGAAAGTAGTATTGCTCGTCAAGAGGAATATCCCCCTGCTTAATACCAAGCATATTTGCCATTCGCCAAGCAAAGAATTCGTCCTCACCCTTGGTAATCTGCCAATATGTAGGCGGCTCCTGCTTGGTCATATTGTTGTAATATCCCCAAGAGCAACGAAGCTCCTCACAAACGGCAAGCTGACCGATTGCCTGTGAATCCTCATTTATGACCACAGGCTTATTAGGAGAATACTCTCTTGCCTTTAGTATCATATTATACAGTTGCGAGCGTGACTGACCGTTGCCGTGAAGCAGTATAACGTCACTTGCACGGCAAACCTCGTCATTAACGTAGCCGCCGCAGCCACTGCAACCCACGGGGATTTGCGGTGCGACAGATTTTATTATGTTTATAAGGGAAACAATGCCTTGAGGCTCATGCAAAATCGGTAATTTGCTAAAGCAGGACAGGTCGTGCTCGTTGGCAATTTCAATAATAATATTGCCAAAGCCACCGTCACGCAAATGAGCAGACATATTTTTTACAACGTTTATAACTGCCTGACCGTCGTTTAGGCCTTCGGTGTTAAGACCGTAAAATAGGCTTACAATTACAACCATACCCATTTGGTCGCAAGCCTTTATCAGCCTGTCAAGGCGGGCAAGATAGGCGGTGTCAATCTGTGTGCCGTCAGGGGAGTAAGGGTTGTTTTTCAGTTCAGCACCCTTTACGGTGAAGCAAGAGCCGCCACCCTGCATACCTACTGTTATTGCGCGCAAGCCTTTTTCATACCACTCAGGCAGTGCGGCAATAAGGTCGTCAGTGTTTTGTTCGGGGTCAAAATCCTTGCCGTAACGGTTAAACTGCTCTCTGTTTTTGCTGTCAAATATGCCCTGAATAAATCGGGCGTTCATAAGCAGACCGTGAACCGACGGCTTGCAGGATTCTATCTCTGAATAGGTAAGTTGCCCGTTGATTTTGAATTTTGCGCCGTCAATGGAAAGATTGGTTTTTGACATAGTGTCACCCTCGTTTGTTGTGATTTACATCATTGGTGGGGGATTGTTGCGCAAGATATTTTCGTCACCCGCCCAGCCGTTAAAGGCTTGCCACTCTTTAGTGACGTACTTAAACCGACCGATTGCCCAGTCGCCGTTGGTTTTTAAGTCGTTCCAACCTGCGCTTTGGTCAAGCCAATAGTCACCACCTATACTTAAAAGGTAACGGGCGGTATTGCGGTCGTCAGGCTTGTTGGGGTTATCCAAAATCAAGCGCGCCTGACAGGTGGAATAAATGACTGCAATATCGGTGGGGTCAATGTTGGCGCGACCGCCGGTTGGCCAAAAATGATAATTGTAACCGTCACCTGCTTTTACGGATATACCGCCGCCGTTGGCAGAACTTTCGTTACGTTGGTCGGCAGATTTGTTGACGTTGCCTTTAAAATCCTCTATATATGCATTGCCTTTGACTGAAACAGAGTCTTGCAGTTTTATCCATTTTCGCTGACTTTTGCTGAAATAGTACATCTGCATATTACGCAGCTGAACGCGGGTGTTGGTGGCAGGGTTTCCCTCTGCCGCCTCATATACCTGACCCCACGCCGTTGTAGCAGTGTATCCCTCTCTTGGAGTGGTGCCCATACCCACTCGTGGCTTTTGCGACCAGTTATATGATTTGGGTACTCCGTGGGGCAAGCCTTCGTGAGCCAGTTTCATATCGTTTATGATGTTTTCAACCGAGTTTATCTTGCCGTTATTGTTGGGCTTGGTGCTTGACACGGCAGAGGAAACAGGGGTTGATGAGTAATATCTTGACGAGGTGTATCGCGACGGTGTTGCAGAGGAATAATATCGCGACGATACCGCCGATGAGGTGTCTCTTGACGAAATTGCTGACGAAGAATCCCTTGATGCCGCTGCAGAGGATTGCTTAGGCAAAGAAGACTCCGTTGAAGATGACTCACTTGACTTGTTTGTGCTTTGTACCGAACTGACGTCTGCAGTTGAGTCACTGCAGCTCATAAGAAGGCACAATACTGATATTGTAAGCAAAGCGGTTAATTTTTTAAATATTTTCATAAACGCCTCCGTATAAGATAATCTTTTATTAAACATACCATATAAAGATGGTGGTTGTCAATTAAACCTTGTGGCATAGCCGCAACGGCGGCACAAATCCTCGGTGGCTTTTCGGCACCTGAATCCCTCTGCCATTGCCTTTGCCCGAGGGGAGCCAAGTATTTGCTCTATATCCTGCTCAAAAACGTTGCCAAGATTTATTACGCCCTCACTGTCAAGGCAACAGGGCACAACGGTGCCGTCACACAGTATTCCAAAATGGTCCTTTAGCCCGTAACAGAACACCTTGTCGCTTTGAATGGGAGCCGATTTGTCAGGCCAACTGAAGCGGTCGCCCCACTCAAGATGCAATTTCTCCCGTATGCGCATGCCCCGTGTGTTAAGGGACCAATCCCCGTCAATGTGGGTGCGCAAAAAATCAAGCACCTTGAGGTTTTTGCCCTCGTCACCGCCTTTGTTCCAAAGCCTGAGGCAAATGATAATGCCCGCCTTTGAGGCGGCGTCGGCAAAATCTGCAACCTGACTTAAATAGGCGTCAAAATCAACTCCGTCGTTTTGCTCAAAGCTGTGCAAAGATATGTTGACCTTGTGGGGTTTGGCGGTGATAATCTGCTGACCAACCTTGTTAAGCAACGTGCCGTTGGTGGTGATGACCGAGCGGTATCCCTTTTCGGTTGCTAACTGCAAAAAATCGGGCAACTCAGGGTGGGTAAGAGGCTCGCCCATCAGGTGATAGTATAGGTACTCCGTTTGCCCTTGAAGTTTTTGGAGGATGGCGCAAAATTCATCCTTGCTCATCCTTTTTGCAGGACGGCTGTGACCGTGGCAAAAGGAACAATTCATATTGCATATATTGGTTATCTCAACGTAAACCCGCGAGTACATTTTGCCACCTCCAAAAGTCTTTTGTTTATTATACTATAGGGGTATGGCTTTTTGCAATATATAAAAAGCACTGCAGAAAGAACTGCAGTGCTTAAACGTTTATTATACAAGTCCTAAAAGCTGTTGTTTTATAACAAGTACGTCGGTGGAGTCAATATTGCCTGATGCATTCACGTCAAGTTTAGCTAACTGCTCGTCGGTGAGGCTGATTGAACCTGCCAGATAAAGAGTTGCCGTGTTAAAATCGGCAGAGGTCACGTAGCCGTCAAGGTTTACGTCGCCCATACTGTAATCGGCTTCAATAACGTTCATTTCAAAGCTGTAAAAGTTATCAGTCTGAAAATATTGGTCGCGGATGGTTGAATAATATCTGACCGTAACGTCCTTGCCGTCCTCTGAAAAATAAAGCATAGCAACCATACCGCTTGAACCTTGTTCTTTATCAATGGTTTGAGGGTCAACGAGCATATGAGTGACTACGTTGCCCTTGTCGCCCAAAACCTGCGTGGTCTGAATAGTATCTGACGATATGTGTCCGCAAGCAGCAAGAACGATGTTATCGTGCTTGCTTACAAGCTTTTGCCAAATATCTTCGCCGTTGTTTTCGCCGCCGTATTTGGTGGCAGGATAGGTGTCGTTAGCATCGTGGGTGGTGCCGTCGCTATACAAATAAACGTGGGTTGTGATTATAACGTTGTAATCGGGATGCGCCTCTATAATCTCGCTCGCCCAATTAAGCACATCGTCCCCTGCGCCGATGTCTAGAGTGAAAATAAGATAGTTTATTTTGCCAACTTTAATTTTGCGATAGGTGTTTTCAAGCTTGCTGTCATACTGTCCGTCAAAAGAGTTTTTGTATGCGTCGGTGTTAAAGGTAGCGTTAAATTTTTCAGTGCTGTCGTGGTTGCCTCTTACCAGAGAATATGGTACAACGCCATTTAACTTTGAGATTTGCGTTAGGTTATTGGACCACTCGCTGTCAGCATCCTTTTCGGTGAAGTCGCCCATATGCATAACGTATTGAATGTTTTGGGACTCTTTGTTGGCAACAATCCAATCGTATATATCCCCCAACTTGTCAGGTGCGCTGTATGACACCGTTTGGGTATCGCCGATAATGGCAAAGGAGTAGGCATAGTCGCCTACGGGCTCGGCTTCTTCGGGATCAATCCAAGTTTTCGTGTATCTTACGTCATAGCCGTTGCCGCTTAAATCGGGGTATACCGTTCCTACGGGTTGAGCCGACAGGTTCCAAGCGGCAAGCAGAGAGTTGTTACTGTAATCGTTAAAATCAGCGGCGATTTCTTCTGCTGTGCGAGCATCGTCATACAGGGCGACCGAGCGGATATTACCTAAAAAGGAACAGGTGTTGTTGGCTCTTGGGTCGCCGCCTATCATCGGGGCAGAACTGAAATTAATATCGTACAGGGTTTTGGCTACGCTGCTTTTAAGCTGGCCGTTAACGTAGCAGTTGACGGTACCTGCCTCGCGGTCAACGGTGATGGCAAGATGAAGCCAATCACCCGTGCGCACGTCAACGTCTGTAAAGATATGCTCGGTTGCATCCTTATCTTTGGGCTTGTAATAAATTCGGGGATTACCGTTTTTGTGAATTTCAAAACTGAGTGAATTGGTGGTGGAAGAGCTGTAATTACCCAAGATTACGCCTGCTCGCTTGGATGATGCAAGGTCCTTTGACACCTTAATCCAAGCCTCGTACGTGTGGGGTGCTGATGCAAGCTTTTTTGTAACCTTGTAGGCATCCTTATAGGTGAAAGATACCCCGTCAGAATTTAGGGTTTCTGCTTCTGCTTTTGTGGGAACAAAGAACAAAAGGGTAAAAATCAATGCAACGGAAATGAGTCTTTTTAACGTTTTCATAAAGCATACCTACCTATTTTCTAGTTTGTATACCCAAGCATAACACATTGTCAAAACATTTGCAAGACCTTTTCAACAAATGGTAATACTTTTTTTGGAAAATGATGCTTTGCAAATGAAGAAACCGCAAGCTACTAACTTGCGATTTTTCGTTTAGTTATTAGTCTTTTATTACTTGCCCAAAGGGCAATCATAGCTGATTTTGCTTTGCAAAATCATTCCCACTCTATAGTACCGATGGGCTTGGGAGTCAAATCCAACAACACGCGGTTGATACCCTCTACCTCGTGGGTGATGCGGTCGGTAATCTTGTGAAGCACAGCATAAGGAATCTCTTCAATAGCTGCGCTCATAGCGTCGGTAGTATTAACGGCGCGGATGATTGCAGGCCAACCCTCATAACGCTTGTCGTCTTTTACGCCAACGCTCTTGAAATCGGGCACTGCGATGAAATACTGCCAAACCTTTTCGGCAAGACCGCAGTTGTCAAACTCTTCGCGAAGGATGGCG
>JAFQWE010000004.1 GCA_017407645.1 Clostridia bacterium
AACGGTGTTGCAGGTTCTACCACTCAGACCTTCGCAGAGAATAAGGGCTTCACCTTCGTTGCTCTGTAAGGTTTGTCTAAGATAGACTAAGCTAAATTAACAAACCCCTTGGCACTTCGGTGCCAAGGGGTTTTGTGTGTTAAAGCTCATTACCGCTTCGTATTCCAAAGGGATTAAACTTGTACCCATACTCAAAAGCCACAAGGTCGCGGTCCACAAGCATGGTGGCGGGCACCACTATGCCGTTGCCGTACTTGGATTTGAGCTTGTCAAGCTGGGACTGCAGTTGGTCCATCTGCTGAAGCTTTTTTTGGTCGGTAAACAGGTCGGTTTGCCCGCCTGCACTGCCGTTTGACAGCATAGATGCGCTGACACCCACCGACCGCAAGGGTATGCGCCAGTTATGCTCACTGTCCACAATACTCATTGCGGCGCGAAGAAGGTCGCTATCCCGATTGGTGTAGTCGGGGAGGGTTACCTGACGGGTGGAGTGAACAAGCTCGTTTGTTCGCAAAAAAACCGTCACTCGACGGCTCTTAATATTGTTGGTGCGCATACGGCTGCCTACCGACTGACAAAGTGCCATAACTACTCTGAAGGCGTCGTCGCGGCAGACTAAATCCCGCACCGTTGTAATGGAGTTGCTGACCGATTTGACGGGTGGCGTTTCACCGAAAATAGCCACGGGAGAGCAGTCCTGCCCATTAGCAAAGCGGTGCAGCATTTCACCGTTTTTGCCAAGTCTGTTGCGCAAAAACGGAATGGGAAACTGCGCCAATTCACCAATGGTACGAAGCCCCATTCGGTGCAGTTTTTCTTCGGTGGCTCTGCCTACGTAGAGCAAGTCCGCCACCGGCAAAGGCCAGACAATCTGCTTAAAATTGTCGCGGCTGATATGGGTGATGGCGTCAGGCTTTTTGTAGTCACTGCCAAGCTTTGCAAAAACCTTGTTAAAACTGACCCCCACGCTGACGGTGATGCCAAGTTCACGCTTGATGCGGTTGCTTATGCGTTTTGCTGCCTCAACGCCGTCCTCACCCGTAACGTCAAGCCAAGCCTCGTCAAGACCGAAAGGCTCCACCTGATAGGTGTTGTCGTTATAAATTTGGCGGGTAGCCTCGGATATTTTTACGTATTCTTCATAGTGGGGGGGAACAATTATCAAATCGGGGCATTTAAGTCGGGCTTGCCACAAGGTTTCCCCCGTTTTGACACCTTGCTTTTTGGCAACCTCGTTTTTAGCTAAAATGATGCCGTGCCGTTCCTCTTCATTACCGCCGACAGCCACTGCCTTGCCTCGCAGAGAGGGGTTGAGCATACACTCCACCGAAGCATAAAAATTGTTACAGTCACTGTGCAAGATGACCCTGTCCACCCACTTTTCACCTCTTAACCGAACATTTGTTCTGTAATTATAGCACCCCTTTTCATATTTGTCAACGGGTGATTTTTATTTGGCAAAAGATGGATTGAATTTTCAAAAATCTATTGCAATTTGTTGGGATTTGTGGATAATAAAAGAGAGTGGAGTAGTATATACTTTTAGATATATGGAGGTGCGGTATGTCGGTTGCATTTGTAACAGGCGGAAGTCGAGGAATAGGTGCCGAGACGGTTAAACTGCTGTCCCAAGAGGGATGGACGGTTGCCTTTTGCTATTATAGTGACGACGCCGCCGCCGAACAGGTGGCACAGATGACGGGCGCCCTTAAAATTAAGGCAGACGTTGCCGACGAAGTGGCTATTGACAGTGCTATAAAGCAGGCTCAAAGTCAGCTTGGTGACGTTGACTTGCTTGTTAACAATGCCGCCCTTTCTTTTGCAGGGCTTTTTACCGATATATCCTCTGAAAACTGGCAACGGATGTTAAATGTGAATGTTAACGGGGTGCTTAACGCCACAAAAAGTGTACTTCCCCAGATGATAAACAACAAGCGTGGCAAAATCATCAATATTTCGTCGGTTTGGGGTCAGTTGGGTGCATCTTGTGAGGTGCACTATTCCACCACCAAAGCGGCAATAATCGGATTTACCAAGGCTCTTGCCAAAGAGGTGGGGCCGTCGGGCATTACAGTCAACTGCATTGCTCCCGGTGTGATTGCCACCGATATGAACAACCGCCTTACAAAAGAGGATTTGACCGCTCTTGCAGACGAAACTCCCTTGTGTCGCATCGGCAGTGTTACCGACGTGGCTCAGGCAGTGGTCTATCTTGCATCAAGTGGCGCAGATTTTATCACCGGTCAAGTGCTTGGTGTTGACGGCGGATTTGGAGTGTGATTTATGGATTTTTTGCACAGAACCTGGGCGCAGATTGACCACGACGCCCTGATTAACAATTTTAATATAATCCGTCAGCGTGTGGCAGGCAGTAAGATTATGAGCGTTGTCAAGGCAGACGGATACGGTCACGGCGCAGTTGAGGTGGCAAAAACCCTTGTTGAAGCAGGCACCGACTGGCTTGCCGTGTCAAATATAGAAGAGGCCTTGCAGCTGCGAAGCGCAAAGATAACGAAGCCCATATTGGTGCTTGGCTGCACTCCTGCGGAGTATGCCTCGGTTTTAGGCGAGGCAGATATAACTCAAACGGTTTATTGCCCTCAGTATGCAGAGGAGCTTTCTGCTCAGGCTCAAAAGGCAGGGGTTACCGTTAACGCCCATATCAAGCTTGACACGGGAATGCACCGCATCGGCTTTAATGCTCACACCGAGGAGGGTGTGGCGGAGGCAATAAAGGCTTGCCGACTTGACGGCATTGCCGTTAAGGGTGCCTTTACTCATTTTGCTTCGTCGGATATGGACGGAGATGAGGACGGCAGTTATACTAAAGAGCAGTTTGACCTGTTTGTAAAAGCAACCCAGAAAATGAAAGAGCAAGGGGTAAATCTTGAGCTTTGCCACTGCAGTAATTCGGCGGCAACTCTTACCTTGCCTCACGCTTCACTTGATATGGTGCGGGCTGGCATAATCCTTTACGGACTGCGTCCCTCAAAGGATGTAGAGATTGATGGGTTTAAGCCTGTTATGACCCTTTGCTCTGCGGTAAGTATGGTGAAAACTCTTAAAGCAGGGCAGGACATCAGTTACGGCCGCACTTTTACTGCCAAAAAGGATATGCAGGTTGCTACCCTGCCTGTTGGCTATGCTGACGGATATCTGCGTGGGTACACAGGCAGTCGTGTGCTTATTAACGGGGGATACGGCACTGTTATCGGCAGAGTGTGTATGGACCAGTTGATGATAGACGTTACCGACCTTAACGTAAAAATGGGCGACAAGGCGGTGCTTTTTGGAACAGAGGGCAACCTGACCTTACCCGTTGAGGAACTTGCTCAGCGTGCAGACACAATTAACTACGAAAGTGTGTGCCTGATTTCAAAAAGGGTAACACGTGTTCATATTTTGAATGGCAAACCCGTTCAGGTGACAAACTTGCTTTCTCAGGGAGGAAAAGAACAATGAAAGTGAACAGATATTTTGAGGATTTAAATACCTTGCATTTGGGTACCGAGAAAAACCGTGCATACTATATTCCTTTCGGCACTGCCAAGGATATTTTTGACAGCGCCCGTGAGGATAGTGACCGTTTTGGTTTGCTTTCGGGCAAATGGAATTTTGAATATTTTAAGAGCATTGACAAGGTGCCTGAAAATATTATTAACCCTGCGCTTCCTTTGGATGCATCAAAGAATATTGATGTGCCAAGCGTATGGCAAAAATTGGGCTATGATCAGGTAATGTATACCAATATTGAGTATCCTTTCCCTGTTGACCCCCCTTATATTCCTAAAGAGAATCCTTGCGGTGTTTACAGCCGTGATTTTACCACCCCTTACGAGTGGGAGGGTATGCAGAAATACATCGTCTTTGAAGGCGTTGACTCCTGCTTCTATCTTTACATAAACGGTGAGTTTGTGGGCTACAGTCAGGTATCCCATATGACCAGCGAATTTAACATTACCCCCTATCTTAAGGATGGTGCAAACCGCGTCACCGTTATCGTTATGAAATGGTGCGAGGGCAGTTATCTTGAAGATCAGGATAAATTCCGTTGGTCAGGTATTTTCCGCGACGTTTATCTGCTTGGCAGACCCAAGGGACATTTGCGTGACTATGACGTAATTGCCGACGTTGACGAGACCTTGCGCTCTGCAACCCTTACCGTAAAGCTTGACGTAATCAACCCCGAGGATGCAGTGCTCACCCTTATTGACCCCGACGGCAAGGATGTGGGTCAGACCCGTCCCGATGGAAGCGGTGTGGCAGTCTTTAAGGTGGATAAGCCTATTTTGTGGAGTGCCGAAACTCCCGAACTTTATAGCCTGCTGATTGATTGTGCAGGTGAATATATCGGCGAAAAGGTCGGCTTCAGAAGAATGGTTATTGAAAAGGGCGTCTTTAAGTTTAACGGCAAGGCTATTAAGCTTAAGGGTGTAAACCGCCACGATTCCGACCCCTACACAGGTACAGTTTGCGATATGGAGCATATGCTTCGGGACCTCAGACTTATGAAGCGTCACAACATTAACGCGATTCGTACCTCTCACTATCCCAACGACCCCCGTTTCTTGCAACTTTGTGATAAGTACGGCTTTTACGTTTTTGACGAGGCAGATATTGAAACTCACGGATTGGGTTGGTTAAGCCTGTCGCAGTGGGAGTATCAGGCAGAGCGCCCCGAATGGCGCCAGTCCATCCTTGACCGCATTCAGATGATGGTTGAGCGTGATAAAAACCGTCCCTGTGTTACTATGTGGAGTATGGGTAACGAGTCAGGCTACGGTGCCAACTTTGAAACCGCTATTGACTGGTGCCACCAAAGAGATACCCGTTACGTGCATTACGAGGGCGTTAACGATTATGCCAATTATAACGAACTTTCAGATATGCAAATCACAAAGTCGGACGTTTATTCAAGAATGTATGCCCACACCGACCACTGCGATGCCTATTGCAGTGACGAGGTAGCCTCGGCAGTGCGCCCAATGGTCCTTTGCGAATACTGTCACGCTATGGGTAACGGCCCCGGTGACCTTAAAGATTATTGGGACGTAATTTATAAGCACGATAACCATATGGGTGGCTTTGTTTGGGAGTGGTGCGACCACGCTCACTTTGCAGGCACAGCCCCCAACGGCAAGCCAATGTTCTATTATGGCGGTGACTCAGGTGAGCAACCCCATTCGGGCAACTTCTGTGTTGACGGACTTGTTTTCCCCGACCGCACCCCATCTGACGGACTTAAAGAGCTTAAATATGTAATTCAGCCTGCAAAGGTAGAGGCTATTGACCTTGAAAAAGGCGATTTCAACATCACCAACCTTTACGACTTTATCTATCTTAGCCGACTTGAGTGCCGTTGGGAAATTACCTGCAACGGTAAGGTAGTGCAGTCAGGCAGTTTGGGTGCCTTGGCAATCCCTGCCCACTCAAGCCGTCAGGTGCATATCGACTATGAGATGCCACAAAGCGGTCGTTGCTACTTTAACTTTAACTTTGTGCAGTTAGGTTTGGGCGAGCTTACCAAAGAGGGCGAGCTGATGGCTTTTGCTCAGTTTGAGTTGCCTGTAAATCCTGCAAAGGTTACGGTAAAGATGCCTTCTCGCGCCGTTGAGGTTGAAGAAAATGACAACCGCGTTTATATTTCGGGCGAGGGCTTTGCTCACACCTTTGACAAAAATTCAGGCGCATTCCGTCAGATTAGTTTTAACGGCAACAAGCTGCTTACTACACCAATGAGCTTTAATATTTGGCGCGCACCTATTGATAACGAGCGTTATGATGCAAAGAAGTGGTACGAGCAGGGTATCAACCGCTCAAGTGCTTACGTTTACACTACCAAGGTGGACGTTGTGAGCGGCTGCTGTGTAATTGAGCAAGAGCTGGCTATGGTTGCTCACCACGTACCCCCTGCAGCAAAGGCTAAGGTTCGTTGGACAGTAAACGGCGCAGGTGATATTACCCTTCACTGTGACGTTAAGTGCAACGAAAAAATGCATTTCTTACCACGCTTTGGCGTAAGAATGGCGCTTGACCGCGCTTATGACAAGGTGGATTATTTTGGCTACGGTCCATACGACAGCTACATTGACAAGCACAATGCAAACCGTCGCGGACGCTTTGTAACCACCATTGATAAGATGTTTACCGACTATATTATGCCTCAGGATAACGGCAACCGCTATAATACCGAATTTGCGGCGCTTACTGCAAAGGGTAAGGGTGGCTTGCTGATTTGCGGCGGCAAGTTTAACTTCTCTGCTTTGGAATACACCCAAGAGGATATAGAAAAAGCCCCTCACAACTATGAGCTTGTGCCCTGCGGCAAAACGGTGCTTTGCATTGACGGCGCCGTAAGCGGTGTTGGTTCTCACAGCTGCGGACCCGATTTGCTGCCACAATACCGCGTGCCTGAGGAGTTTAGTTTTGAGTTTACCCTCCGCGGTCTTAAAGAGGGGGAGGAGGTAGTTTCTGCCGCCGACCGCGAATACGATACAAGCGGAGTTGCCGACTATAGCCAGTTAAGGTTTTGACGATGAAGGATAACAAAAAAATGGGCACGATTGCCCTTATCAAGCGATTTTTACCCTATTTTAAAAGGCACCGCGCAACTGTGGTTTTTGACCTTTTTTGCGCGGCGCTGACTACCGTTTGCGAGTTGGTATTGCCTCTTATGGTAAGATTTATTACCGACTCTGCAATGAATGACCCTGCAAAATTAACAGTGGGCATCGTGCTGATTATTGGCGGTGCCTATTTGCTGTTGCGCGTTATTGACACTGCCGCCAACTATTATATGGCGGCGGTGGGTCACATTATGGGCACACGGATAGAGACCGATATGCGCCGCGATTTGTTTGACCATTTACAGCGGTTGCAGTTTTCTTACTATGACGAAACAAAGGTTGGCACCTTGATGTCACGAATCACTAACGATTTGTTTGACGTTACCGAGTTTGCCCATCACTGCCCCGAAGAATTTTTTATTGCCGGCATTAAAATTACCGTTTCCTTTGCCATTCTCAGTACAATGAACCTTTGGCTTACTCTGATTGTTTTTGCCATAGTGCCTGTTATGATTTTGGTGTGCAATCCCTTCCGCCGCCGAATGAAAGAGGGCTTTCGCAAATCACGAGAGGTTATTGGTGAGATTAACTCTCAGGTTGAGGACAGTCTGCTTGGTATAAGGGTGGTAAAATCCTTTGCCAACGAGGATATGGAGCGGGAAAAATTCAAAAAGGGCAACCACTCCTTTTTGGATATAAAGAAAAAGATATATCACGCTATGGCAGGCTTTAGTTCAACCACACGGCTGTTTGACGGACTTATGTATATCACCGTTGTGGTAGCAGGCGCACTCTTTATGATTGGTGGCTATATTAACGCCGCCGATTTGATTGCCTATCTGCTTTACGTTACAACCTTGCTTACTTCGGTGCGCCGAATTATCGAGTTTACCGAGCAGTTTTACCGCGGTATGACGGGAATTGAGCGATTTTGCGAGATTATTGATACCCCCGTCACCATCACCGACAAGGAGGGGGCAGTTGCCCTTTCCGACGTAAAGGGTGAGGTTGTTTTTGACAGGGTGACCTTCCGCTATGATGAGGGTGGGCAGGACATTCTTTCTGATTTAAGTCTTACCGCCAAGGCAGGTCAGCGTATCGCACTTGTGGGCCCGTCGGGTGGCGGCAAAACTACCCTTTGCGGACTTATTCCCCGTTTTTACGAGGTTTGCGGCGGTAAAATTACCATTGACGGCATTGACGTGCGCGACGTAACCCTTGATTCACTGCGTCAGAATATCGGCGTCGTGCAGCAAGACGTCTATCTGTTTTCAGGCAGTGTAAGGGAAAATATTGCCTACGGCTTGCCAAACGCTACCGATGAGCAAATCAAAGAGGCGGCAAAGCTTGCAGGAGCCCACGAGTTTATAGAGGCTTTGCCCGAGGGCTACGATACCTATGTGGGTGAGCGGGGCGTCAAGCTTTCAGGCGGACAGAAGCAGCGCATTTCCATTGCCCGCGTTTTCCTTAAAAATCCCCCTATACTCATTCTTGACGAGGCAACCAGCGCTCTTGATAACGAGTCGGAATATATCGTTCAGCAATCCCTTGACCGCTTGGCAAAGGGGCGCACCACCTTTATTGTTGCTCACCGCCTGACCACCGTCAAAAATGCAGATATGATTGCGGTGCTTACCGATGACGGCATTGCCGAGCAGGGCACCCACACCCAGCTTATTGAAGCGGGCGGACTGTACGCTCAGATGTATGGAATGTATACGATAGAGTGAAACGATTAGCTACGAAGTAATTTAGCTCGCAAAAGGCGAATTTACCTGACCGCCAGGTCAATTTAGCTCTGAAAGAATTTAGCTAAATAATTGCTTGCGCAATAGCGAAATTATGCAAAGCATAGCTAAATAGTTTTTTCAAAACAGCTAAATTGAATTTGCAAAGCAAATTCAGCCAAGGGCAACTTCACTTGCCCGTAAGGGCAAACTTAGTTGGCGACTTCGTCGCCTGAAAGGTACACACTATGAACATAATGTATTTAAAATATGCGGTGGAGGTTGAAAAGACCCGTTCTATCAGCCGCGCCGCCCAAAAGCTTTATATTGCCCAGCCCAATCTGAGTCGAGCCATAAAGGAGCTTGAGGACGATTTGGGCATTACCATATTCAACCGAACTCCTCACGGAATGCAGGTTACCGACGAGGGTGAGGAGTTTTTGGAGCGTGCAAAAAAGATTTTGCGCCGCATAGAAGAGCTTGAGGATATTTATAGCGGTGACAACGAGAAAAAGACTCAGTCCTTTTCGGTGTCGGTGCCGCGCTCAAGTTATATGTCCTATGCCTTTACCCGCTTTGTTGCAGGCATCGACAACAGCCGTCCTGCCGAGATTTTTTATAAAGAGACCAACTCATCCCGTGCTATAACCAACATTTTAGAGGCAGGCTACCGCCTTGGAATAATACGCTATGCCGAGGTTTTTGACCGCTATTTTGAAGAGCGTCTTGACCGCAAAAAGTTGGCTCACGAAATGATAACTGAGTTTAGTTACGTGCTGGTTATGTCTAAAAATCACCCCTTGGCTGAAAAAGAGGACGTTACCTTTGAGGATTTGGAGCCCTATACCGAAATTGCTCACGCCGACCCATACGTGCCATCATTATCAATGTCGGCGGTGCGAAAAGAGGAATTGCCCGACAATATTGACCGCCGCATATTCCTTTTTGAACGTGCAAGCCAGATGGAGCTGCTAAGCCACAACCCCAACACGTTTATGTGGATTTCACCTATGCCCAAAGAGGCTATGGAGCGCTACGGATTGGTGCAAAAGCGGTGCAGCTGCAACACCAAGGTGTATAAGGACGTGCTTATTTACCGCAAGGATTACAAGTTGACCGAACTTGACAAACGCTTTATAGCCGAGGTTTATAAGGCTCGTGACGAGATTTTTTAATAGCCTGTTAAAATGATATAGCAGAGTTTTCTGTTATATCATTTTTGATATAGCGATGTGACGAAAAGGGTATTTTACTTTTAAAAAGGGTTGTGTTAAAGTTTTAAGCGTAAACGACAGGGCATAATTTTAAATATATGCCCAACTCTTAATAAAGGAGAAATACCTATGAGCAACTACAAAATTGTGGACAGTGTGCAAGCCCTTGAAGAAGCCATTGTCCGTGTTCGCAAGGCGCAAATGAAATTTGCAACCTACACTCAAGAGCAGGTGGATAAGATTTTTCTTGCCGCCGCCTCTGCCGCCGACAAGGCTCGCATTCCTCTGGCAAAAATGGCTGTTGCCGAAACAGGAATGGGCATTGTTGAGGATAAGGTTATCAAAAATCATTATGCCGCCGAATATATTTATAACGCTTACAAGGATACAAAAACTTGTGGCATAATTGAAGAAGATAAGCAGTACGGCATCAAAAAGATTGCCGAGCCTATCGGTGTAAGCGGCGCCGTTATTCCCACCACAACCCCCACCTCTACCGCAATATTTAAGTGCCTGCTTGCACTTAAAACCCGCAACGGCATTATCATCAGCCCTCACCCCAGAGCAAAGGGCTGCACCATAGAAGCGGCAAAGCTTGTGCTTGAAGCCGCAGTAGAGGCAGGTGCCCCCGAAGATATTATTGCTTGGATTGACGTGCCCAGTCTTGATATGACCAATACGGTTATGAAAGAGTCGGATATAATTTTGGCTACAGGCGGTCCCGGTATGGTTAAGGCTGCCTATTCAAGCGGCAAGCCCGCACTGGGCGTTGGCGCAGGTAATACTCCTGCTATTATTGATGATACCGCCGATGTTATTTTGGCAGTTAACTCTATCATTCACTCTAAAACCTTTGATAACGGTATGATTTGCGCTTCCGAGCAGTCGGTTATTGTGCTTGAAAGCCTTTATGACGAGGTTAAGGCAGAATTTGCCAACCGCGGTTGCTATTTTCTTACTCCCGATGAAACCGAAAAGGTGCGCAAGACCATTATTATTAACGGCGCTCTTAATGCAAAAATCGTTGGTCAAAAGGCAGTAACCATTGCCGCTTTGGCAGGCGTAACAGTACCTGAAGAGACCAAAATTCTTATCGGTGAGGTTGAAAGTGTAGATATTGCCGAGGAGTTTGCTCACGAAAAGCTGTCTCCCGTTCTTGCTATGTATAAGGCAAAGGATATTGAGGACGCCTTTGCAAAGGCAGAGCAGCTTGTTGCCGACGGCGGTTACGGTCACACCTCCTCAATTTATCTTAACGCCGTTACCCAGCAGGCAAAGATTGACGCCTTTGCCGCCCGTATGAAAACCTGCCGTATTCTTGTTAACACCCCCTCGTCTCACGGCGGTATAGGTGACCTTTACAACTTTAAGCTGGCGCCCTCGCTTACATTGGGTTGCGGCTCTTGGGGTGGCAACTCTGTTAGCGAAAACGTTGGCGTAAAGCACCTGCTTAACATCAAAACCGTTGCCGAGAGGAGAGAGAATATGCTTTGGTTCAGAGCCCCACAAAAGATTTATATTAAGGCAGGCTGTCTGCCCGTTGCCCTTGATGAGCTTCGCACCGTTATGGGCAAAAAACGCGCATTTATCGTAACCGACAATTTCCTGTATCAAAACGGATATACCAAGGTTATCACCGATAAGCTTGACGAAATGGGTATTGCTCACACCACCTTCTTTGATGTTGAGCCCGACCCAACCCTTGCCAGCGCAAAAGCAGGCGCCGCTCAGATGACTGCCTTTCAGCCTGATACTATCATCGCACTTGGCGGTGGCTCGGCTATGGATGCCGCCAAGATTATGTGGGTGCTTTATGAGCATCCCGAGGCAGACTTTATGGATATGGCAATGCGCTTTATTGACATCCGCAAGCGCGTATATACCTTCCCCAAAATGGGTGAAAAGGCATATTTCATTGCCGTTCCAACCTCTGCAGGTACCGGCAGTGAGGTTACTCCCTTTGCCGTTATCACCGACGAAACAACAGGTGTAAAATATCCCCTTGCCGACTATGAGCTTCTTCCCAATATGGCAATCGTTGACACCAACTTGCATATGTCTGCCCCCAAGGGACTGACTGCCGCATCAGGTATAGACGCCGTTACCCACGCTCTTGAAGCCTATGCATCAATTATGGCAACCGACTACACCGACGGACTTGCAATCAAGTCCTTGCAGACGGTATTTGAATATTTGCCTCGCGCTTACGAAAACGGTCAGACTGATGTGCTTGCCCGTGAAAAGATGGCTAACGCCGCAACAAGCGCAGGTATGGCATTTGCCAATGCATTCCTTGGTGTATGTCACTCAATGGCTCACAAGTTGGGTGCCTTTCACCATCTGCCTCACGGCGTAGCAAACGCTCTTATGATTGAGCAGGTTATTCGCTTTAACGCCAGCGAGAAGCCTACCAAAATGGGCACCTTCTCACAGTATGACCACCCCCACACCCTTGCAAGATATGCTGAAATTGCCACCGCTTTGGGACTTAAGGGTGAAACCGATGAAGAAAAGGTAGAGGCACTTATTAAGGCTATTAACGACCTTAAAGCTACGGTTGGCATCAAGGATTCTATTAAGGATTACGGCATTGACGAGGCTGATTTTATTGCCCGTCTTGACGATATGGTTGAGCAAGCCTTTGACGACCAGTGCACAGGCGCTAACCCACGCTATCCCCTTATGAGTGAAATTAAGCAGATGTATCTTAACGCATATTACGGCATTAAGGAGGGTGTATAATATGAAACTTGATAATATCATTTACAACAACGACGGCAAAACTATTTACCGCGACGGTGACCTTTGCTACAAGGTTTTTGATGCCAGTTATTCAAAGGCAGACGTGCTTAACGAGGCTCTTAATCAGGCTCGTGTTGAAGAAACGGGGCTTAACACTCCCAAGCTTCAAGAGGTGCTTACCGTTGATGGCAAGTGGGCTATCGCTTATACCTATATTGAGGGCACTGACCTTGAAAAACTGATGGAAGAGAATCCCGATAAAATGGATGAATATCTTGAGCTTTTCGTTGATTTGCAGATGAAGGCTCACGCCGCCGCATGCCCCAATCTTACCAAATTAAAGGATAAGATGAACCGCAAAATCAGTGAGGCAGATTTGGATGCCACCACCCGTTATGAGCTTCACACCCGCCTTGAAGGTATGCCCAAGCACAAAAAGGTGTGCCACGGTGACTTTCGTCCTTCAAACGTAATCATTACTCCAAAGGGCGAGGCTTATATCATTGACTGGGCACACGCCACCCAAGGCAACGCCTCTGCCGACGTGGCTCGCACATATTTGCTTTTCTGCTTGAAGGGTGACGAGGCTTTTGCGAAGAAGTACCTTGACCTTTTCTGCAAAAAGAGTGATACTGCCCGTCAGTACGTTCAAAAGTGGATGCCTATCGTTGCTGCAAGTCAGTCGGTAAAGGGCAAACCCGAAGAGAGAGAGTTTTTGCTCAAGTGGGCAGACGTTGTTGAATATGAATAAGATTGACCGCAGTTTTCTTTGGTAAAACTGCGGTTTTTTCAGTCCCAAATGTTGACAAGTCAAAAAAAGGGGAGTATTATTTATCTATATTTATGCAAGGAAAGTGACCTTTAATGATTATCATTCTTAAAAACGGCGCATCAAAAGAAAGCGTTGATAAACTTATAGCCTCTGTTCAGCACCACGGTGTTGAGGCTCATACCATCGTTGGTAGTGATACCACCGTTTTTGGTCTTGTTGGTGACACCAGCAAGGTGGATATTGAATTGCTTGAGCAAAATGAAATTGTTGAGGCAGTCCGCCGTGTCAGTGAGCCATATAAACTTGTTAACCGCAAATTCCACACTGCCGACAGTGAAATCGGCGTGGGTAATGCGCTTATGGGCGGCAAGCATTTCGGAGTTATAGCAGGTCCCTGCTCGGTTGAAAGTGAAGAGCAGATTATAGAGGTTGCCAAGCGTGTAAAGGCGGCAGGCGCTACCTTTTTGCGCGGCGGTGCATTTAAGCCTCGCACCTCACCCTACGCCTTCAGAGGCCTTAAGGCAGAGGGACTTCGTTTGCTTCTTGAGGCAAAAAAAGAGACGGGTCTGCCTATCGTAACTGAGCTTACCTCTCTTACAAATATCGACCTGTTTAACGACGTTGACGTTATTCAGGTGGGTGCAAGAAATATGCAAAATTTTGATATGCTTTGGGAGCTTGGCAAATGCAAAAAGCCCATTTTGTTAAAGCGGGGTGCATCCTGCACAGTTCAGGATTTGCTTATGAGTGCAGAGTATATTGCCGCAGGCGGTAATGAAGATATTATTTTGTGTGAGCGTGGTATCCGCACCTTTGAAAATGCTACCCGCAACACCCTTGATTTGTCTTGCGTGCCCGTTTTGAAGGCAAAAACACACCTGCCCGTTGTGGTTGACCCAAGTCACGCCACAGGTATGGCATCCTTGGTGGCTCCTATGGCAAAGGCGGCAGTAGTCAGCGGCGCCGACGGACTTATGTTAGAGGTGCACAACAATCCTGCCTGCGCCCTTTGTGACGGTATGCAGAGCATCACCCCTGACACCTTCGAAAGCCTTATGGCAGACGTAAAGCGCCTGTGCGAATTTGAGGGAAAGATATAAGGAGTGATATGTTGCTTTGCAACGAGAAAAAAGCAAGGATTTGCCAAGGAAGACACTTCGTAAGGAAGTTGTCTTCCTTTACTTTATAAAACGGTAATTCCAAAAACTTACACTTCCCAAAAATGAAAATATGTTGATTTTGGGAAGTGAATGTGATATAATAACAATGCGAGGTGATTGTCTGTGAAACTGATTGAAAGAAAACCATATTTAGATAAAATGATAGGAGTTATTGGAACTCCGGATATTAAAGTTTTGACAGGTGTTCGCCGTTCCGGCAAATCAAAACTATTGGAAGCCTTCAAAGCCTATATAGAAAAGAACATTTCTAATGCTAATATTATTCATATTAACTTTAATCTTTCTAAATATGACAACCTTAAAGAAAACAAGACACTAAACGAGTATATTGAAAATAATTATGCAGAGGGCAAGGAGAATTTTGTTTTAATTGACGAGATTCAAATGTGTGATAACTTTGAGTTGTGCATAAACAACCTTCACGCAACCGAAATGTACGATATTTATATTACAGGTTCCAACGCATTTTTACTTAGTTCGGATTTAGCAACCTTGTTTACCGGCAGAACGTTTGAAATCAAAGTGTATCCCTTTTCTTTTGCCGAATATGTGCATTACTTCGGATTAGCCGACAAGTATACCGCTTTTGATAATTATATGCTTGAAGGTGGTATGGCAGGCTCTTATATGTATAAAGAGCAAGAGGACAAATACGACTATATTGAAAATGTTTTTGATACGTTAATTTTAAGAGATATAAGTCAAAAATATAAAATCAAAAATCCTATTTTGATGGATAGAATATCTCAATTCTTAATGGACAATGTCTCCAATTTAATATCAGCAAGAAGCATTACAGACACACTCATATCAAACAAAGATACAATCAATCATAAGACAGTTGGTAAGTATCTAAATTATCTTTGCAATGCTTTTGCTTTCTATAAGTTCCGCAGATACGATATTAAAGGCAAAAAGTATCTTGCTTCTAACGACAAGTATTATTTAAGCGATCATTCTTTTCGATATGCAAAACTCGGCACGAAAAACTTAGATAACGGCAGAGTGATTGAAAATATCGTTGCAATGGAGTTGCTCAGACGTGGATATGAAGTTTATGTGGGTGTTTTGTATAAAAAAGAAATCGACTTTGTGGCACTAAAGAGAAACGAGAAAATTTATATTCAGGTTTCTGATAATATAACCCATCCCGACACCTTTACCAGAGAGGTTGAACCTCTGCTTAAAATTAAAGATGCCTATCCAAAAATGGTAATCGCGCGAACAAGAAATCCCGAATATCAATATGAGGGTGTCAAAATTGTGGATGTAGCGGATTGGTTGTTGAACAAATAAGATGTTTCCCAAAATATGAATCAACATCGTAGGGCGGGAGCTTGTCTCCCGCCGTCTTTGCCTCCACTTGTCAGGGGAGGTGGATTTTGCCGCAGGCAAAAGACGGAGGGGTAGATACCCCTCGTTATCTCTCCCTCAGTTTCGCTAACGCTCAACAGCTCCCTCGTCAGAGGGAGCTAATTTTTTAAACATTTTCTTTTTGACAATTTGTTGCTTTTTCGTATCCAAGTAATATTGTGAGCAAGGTTGTTAAGTTCTTGAGCGGTTTGTTTCATTTTTATTCTCCTTTATTTTTTATTACCTTGATTATAACTTCACAGAATTTGTTTTTTAACTTTTAAGGGAAATTCCCTTAAAGTGTTGGTTCTATACGGCGGGAGTAGAACCCCCGCCCTACAAAAGAGCCTCCCTTGCCTAAAGGGAGGTGGCAAAACCGTAGGTTTTGACGGAGGGATATAAAAAGCATTCTTACGAACGCGCGATATGTTGTTTATGACAACGCGAAAAAAGCAAGGATTTGCCATCGGCAAATCCTTGCTTTTTTATACTTTAATAATTGTTGTTGTCGTTCTTTTTATTCTGGCTATTATTATTTTTCTTATTTTGGCTATTGTTCTGATTGTTTTTGTTCTGGCTGTTGTTCTGCTGATTGTTCTGTTTGTTATCCATTTAATATCACCACCTTCTTGGTGATATTATTGTTTGCAAACAGGCCTTTTTTATTCAAACACAGTGGCGATTTGCTTGTGTGAACAGGTGGGTGAATATTGCCAGTTATCAATATGACTGCCTTCAAAGCAGTACTCAACGGGAGGCTGCGCGTAATCGGCATCAAAAGAGTCAATAATTATCAATTTGATTTTCATTTTTTCGGGAATAATAGACTTAATATAAACGCTTGCCTGCTGACCGGGAGCGACTCCGTCACGCAATTCCGCAAGCCCTGCCAGATTAGGCGTCAGTTCAACAAAAACGCCGTAATCCTCTACCGTTCTTATGATGCCCGACACAGTCTGACCTTGTTTAAAGCGGTCGGCGTTTTCCTGCCAGGTGCCAAGCAGCTCCCTGTGGGAAAGGGAAATTCTGCCTTTTTCGTCAATGGCGCGAATGACGGCGTAAATATCGTCACCTGCTGAAAATCGGTCGGCAGGGTGAGATATGCGAGAGACCGAAATGGCGTCAATAGGCATCAAAGCCACAATGCCGCAACCGATATCACAAAAGGCACCGAAGCTTTCAAGGTGAGTAACCCTTGCAGGTATAATATCCCCCGCCGACAGCTCCGATATGTATTCCTGCATACAAATCTGCTGTGCTTCTCGGCGGGATAGCATGGCCGTCACCTTGCCGTCGGCGTGCACAATATCGGTGACGGTAAAGCATACCGGCTTGTTAACGCGGGATATAAGAGCAATGTCTCTGACCTGACCTTCCGCAATGCCTATAGCACCCTCATCTCTTGGAATAATGCCTGTAACGTTGCATCCCAAATCAACAACAAGATTGTGCTCGCTGTCGCACATAATTGCTTTTGCCTCTAAAATCTTGCATTTTTCAAGGGCGTCATTCAGCGCGGCAAGTGTTATCTGTGACTGAGAATTGTAGCCCTCGGGTAAAAATTTTGTCATTGTTTAATCATCCTTCCACCATAGTCGTCTTTTTGATTTATATGACCTTACAAATGGCAATATAACACGCGGAAAGTGATAATTTTGTCAAAAAGCGCGAAAATGTAAAAAAATGTAAATTGCATATTGAGGAGGGCTTGTCAATATTATTATAGGGTGAGCAGTTAAACCCGAACCCGCCGCAAAGCGAAATATTTCGGTGCTTTTTGCTCCGTTCGTTCTCGTAAGGCGAGAGCATTGCTTCGCCCGAACGAAGCAAAAATCCCTCAAAATCTTCTCGCTATGCGGTCGCAGATTTTGTAAAGTGGGAATTTTCGTTCAGCCGCGGCACAAAACACAGCCAATACTGTTGTATTGGCGAGTATTTTAACAAAGGATGAGCGAAAATCCGCCTTTACAAAACGGTGTTCTGGTTTGACTGCTCACCCTAGGGAGGGATAAGGGATGTTTATTACGTTTAAACTGACTTTAAAAAAGATGTTTGTTTTTACGGCGGCGATTATTATAGGGGTGATGTGTGTTGATGCGGTAAAAAATGCTACGTTACCCGAAATGCCAATCTGCCAAAGCCTGTCCGACTGCGCCGACTACCTTAAAAAGCAGGGCATAGAGGTGGAAAGGGAGCCTGTCTATTCCAACAAAACGGTAATTGACGGCGAGGGCAAATCGGGGTGGCAGGAGTATGCACGCCGACTAAAAAAGCAGGGCTTTAACATAACCGACTATTTCGGCAAAGAGGCAGATATATATTGCTTCAAATTAAAAGCCGACCCCGATAAAGCCGCCCGTATATTACTTTGCGAAAACAGAGTAATCGGTTACGAGGTGGTTGAGTGGTTTTAGACAAAAGTGTAAATTTCGGTTTGGGCAAAATAACTTTGATTTGTCCAAAATGACTTTGTTAACCAAGCATTTTACCTGATTTTTGGGCAAGTTGTTGTAATCTTGAAAATCGGTTGGTTATAATACATAAAAAGGCATAAAAAATTTTGTAGGGTTGGTTAATAGTAAAGGATGGCCGTTTTTGGTATAATATTGTGGTAAAAACGGGGAGTAGTCGCCCCTTATAATAATTAGGAGGTTTATTTAATATGGCAGAACTTCAACTTAAAGGTATTTACAAAAAATACGCCGGCAACGTTGTTGCCGTTTCTGACTTCAACCTTGACATTAAGGATAAGGAGTTTATCATCCTTGTTGGTCCTTCAGGTTGCGGTAAGTCAACCACCCTTCGTATGATTGCAGGTCTTGAAGAAATTTCTGACGGTGAGCTTTACATCGGCGGCAAATTGGTTAACGACGTTGCACCTAAAGACCGCGACATCGCAATGGTGTTCCAGAACTACGCTCTTTATCCCCATATGACCGTTTTCGAGAATATGGCATTCGGTCTTAAGCTCCGCAAGACCGCTAAGGACGAAATTAAGCGCCGCGTAGAAGAGGCTGCTCGCATCCTCGACATCGAGCATTTGCTTGACCGTAAGCCCAAGGCTTTGTCAGGTGGTCAGCGTCAGCGTGTTGCTCTCGGCCGTGCTATCGTTCGTGAGCCTAAGGTTTTCTTGCTTGACGAGCCTCTTTCAAACTTGGACGCTAAGCTTCGTGCACAGATGCGTACCGAGCTAGCTAAGCTTCATAAGAGAATCGGCACCACCTTCATCTACGTTACCCACGACCAGACAGAAGCTATGACCATGGGTGACCGCATCGTTGTTATGAAGGACGGTTTCATTCAGCAGGTTGATACTCCTACCAAGTTGTACGACAAGCCCTGCAACAAGTTCGTTGCAGGCTTCATCGGTTCACCTCAGATGAACTTTATCGAGGGTATTGTGCTTAAAGATGGCGACAACTACTTCTTTGAGTACGGTACCGAAGATACCAAAACCCGCAAGGGCGTTAAGTATCGCATCCTTCTTCCTGAACAGAAGAATGCAAAGGGCTGCCTCGATCCTTACGTAGACAGCGAAGCTCCCGTTGTTATGGGTATCCGTCCTGAGCATATTTCTGATAACGACGCTTTCGTTGCCGCTCATCCCGAAGCAACCGTTAAGGCACACGTTGACGTTACCGAAATGATGGGTGCCGAGACTTATCTCTATATGACCAGTGAGGGTTATATGATCAACGCTCGCGTTGAGCCTAAGACCTTGACCCGTGCAGGTGACGACATTTCTATTGCATTCAAGACCGAGTTTATCCACCTCTTTGATGCAAAGACCGAAAAGACCATCACCAACTAATAAAGCTAAATTCGCCTAAGGCGAGCTAAATTGACCTGACGGTCAGCTAAATTCCTTACGGAGCTAATTTGGGCGTTGCCCAGCTAAAGCGAATTTAATTTAGCTATACAAAGTATAATTTAGTTGTTGCGATAGCAACTATTTAGCTAAGGGTTTGTGTTTTGTTTTAAATTAAATTACGAAAAGACACTTTCGGTTTTTGAAAGTGTCTTTTTCACTAAAAAGGAGGGGGAAAATGAATCAGCAATTAAAACTGCAGCCTATTGGGGCAGGCATAGAAATCTATACAAACGGCGTGCACAAATTTGGCACAGATGCAGTTTTGCTTGCCCATTTTGCCGCCCCAACCGAAAAGGATGCCGCCTGCGATTTGGGAACGGGTTGCGGTATAATTCCACTGCTATGGTGCCGCGACAAAAAGCCTAAAGTCTTGACGGCGGTTGATATTCAGCCCGACGCCACAGAGCTTCTTAAAAGGTCGGCAGAGCATAATTCCATTGATGAAATCGAGATTGTTAACGCCGATTTGCGCGCGCTTCCCAAGGATATGCAGGGCAAATATACCCTTGTTACCATGAATCCCCCCTATAAAAAGGTGGAGGGCGGTCTTATCAGTCCAAACGAGGGCAAGGCTATTGCCCGACACGAGATAAAATGCACCGTCACCGATATGACCAAGGCGGCGGCAGGGCTTCTTAAACCATCGGGCAGACTGTGTGTCTGCCACCGCCCCGAAAGGCTTGGTGACCTTATCTGCGCAATGCGTGAGTCGGGGATTGAGCCTAAGCGCCTGCAGCTTGTCTGTCAGCGTGTAGGGGATGCCCCAATGCTGATTTTGTGCGAGGGCAGACGAGGGGGCAACAGCGGAATGACCCTTTTGCCACCCCTTATTGTTGAGGACGGTCAGGGTGGATATTCCCCCGAAATGAAAGAAATTTACAAACTTATGGAGGGCTTATGAGCGGTTGTTTATATGTTGTGGGCACCCCAATCGGCAACCTTGGGGATATGTCTCCCCGCGCCGTTGAAATGTTGAGCAGTGCCGATTTTATTGCCGCAGAGGATACTCGCGTTACCCTTAAACTACTTAACAAGTTTGAGATACATACCCCTCTTGTCAGCTATCACGAGCACAACTTTTTGACAATGGGCCCAAAAATTGTGGAGCGGTTGCAGTCGGGGGAAAACTGCGCCCTTGTAACCGATGCAGGTATGCCTGCCATCTCTGATCCGGGTGAAGATTTGGTTCGTCTTTGCCGTGAAAACGGGGTGGAGGTTATGTCGGTGCCAGGTCCAAGTGCCCTTATTACCGCTCTTGCCATATCGGGTATGAGCAGTCGACGTTTTTGCTTTGAAGGCTTTTTGAGCGCCCAAAAAGGTGAGCGCAGGGCGGCTCTTAGTGAACTTGCCGCCGAAAAGCGCACCCTTATATTTTACGAGTCACCTCACCGCTTGCTTGCAACGTTATCTGATATGGCGGCGGCCTTCGGTGACCGCCCGATTGCAGTAGTCAAGGAGCTGACCAAACTCCACGAAAACGTGCTTCGCACCTCTTTGGTGGCGGCGGTGGACTATTTCACCGAAAATCAGCCTAAGGGTGAGTACGTGCTTATTGTTGAGGGCGCAGGGGAAATTCAGCGTGAAGCCCTTGATTTTGACCAGGCGGTTGCCATTGCCAAGGGGTATATTGCCGACGGAATGCAGCCTACTGCTGCCGCAAAGCGTGCCGCCGCAGAAAGTGGCTTAAAAAGGGCAAATATTTACAAGGCAATTAGTCAAAAATAAGATTATGACAAAATCCCGATTCGCACGAATCGGGATTTTTTATGCGGGCGATTCGTGAATCGCCCCTACGATGCTGATTAAAACCGTGCCCGTAGGGGTCGGCAATTTTTGACGACCCGTTTTATGCGGGATGCACCTTGGCTCCCTCTGATGAGGGAGCTGTCATTTTGCCAAAAATGACTGAGGGAGAGAAAATGCCTTCTTACGAAGGAGCGATATATTGCTACGCAATACGTTTTTCGGCGGGAGCAAGCCGCCCGCCCTACGACGTGGATTGAAATCGTACCCGTAGGGGTCGGCAATTTTTGACGCCCCGTTTTATGCGGGATGCACCTTGGCTCCCTCTGATGAGGGAGCTGGCAAAACCGTAGGTTTTGTCTGAGGGAGAGAAACTGTACGTTGTTGACAAATCACTATTATGGTGGTAAAATTTACACATATTTATTCGGGAGGCAAATGAAATGAAAAAACTACTGTCCGTTGCACTTTGTTTAGTGCTTATATTCTCCGCCCTGCCTGTCTTTGCCATAACGGCAAGCGCGGCAACAAGCGGATATTATACCTACACCGTAACCGACGGCAAGGCTACCATTACCGATTGTAGCACAAGCATTAGCGGTAATGTTACTATCCCGTCAACATTAGGTGGCTACCCCGTAACAAGTATTGGAAACTCTGCTTTCTTTAATTGCGACTCTCTCACAAGCGTTACCATCCCAGACGGCGTAACAAGTATTGGTTACCATGCTTTCTATAATTGCACCTCCCTCACCAGCATCACCATCCCCGACAGCGTAACAAGTATTGGTGAGCGTGCTTTCTCTAATTGTGACTCCCTCACAAGCATCACCATCGGCGACAGCGTAACATCTATTGGTAGTTCTGCTTTCTCCGGTTGTACCGCACTTGAAAGCATCGCCATCCCCGACAGCGTTGCATCTATTGGTAATTCTGCTTTCTTTGGTTGCGACTCCCTCACAAATATCGTTATCCCCGACAGCGTTAAAACTATTGGTAGTTCAGCTTTCTATAATTGCACCTCCCTCACCAGCATCACCATCCCCGACAGCGTAACAAGTATTGGAAACTCTGCTTTCTTTAATTGCGACTCTCTCACAAGCGTTACCATCCCAGACGGCGTAACAAGTATTGGTGACTCTGCTTTCTATGATTGCACCGCCCTCACCAGTATCACTATCCCCGACAGCGTAACATCTATTGGTGACTACGCTTTCTCGTATTGCACCTCCCTCACCAGCATCACCATCCCCGACAGCATAACAAGTATTGGTGACTCTGCTTTCTCTAGTTGCAAATCCCTCACAAGCATCACCATCCCCGACAGTGTTACAACTATTGGTGACGGTGCTTTTAATGGTTGCACCTCCCTCACAAGCATCACTATCCCCGACAGCGTTAAAACTATTGGTGAGCGTGCTTTCTATGATTGTATCTCCCTCACCAGCATCACCATCCCCGACAGCGTAACCTCTATTGGTGACGATGCTTTCTCTGGTTGCACCTCCCTCAAAAATGTATATTACAGAGGTACAAAGGACGATAAAAGTAAAATCAGCATTGGCAGTTATAACACCAACCTAACCAATGCAACCTGGTATTATAACAGCTGTATCGGTTCGGCTAACCATACATATGACAATGTTTGTGACCCTGATTGTAACGAGTGTGGCTACACTCGCCAAGCGCCCCACCTTTATTACCACGATTGTGACTCCGATTGTAATGTGTGCGGTGCAATACGCAGTGTGCAGGGCCACGTTTACACCGATGAGGCTGACCCCGATTGTAACGAGTGCGGTTTTATCCGCGATGAGTCAGCCTTCATCTTCGGCACCTGCGGTGATAATATTCAGTGGCGAATTAACACTGTATCAAAAATTCTGACTCTTTCAGGCTCAGGTGCTACCTACAACTATGTAAACGTAGGAAATACCAATCCCTTCACACAGCATCGTTTTGACATTCAGTCAATCGTTATCGGCGATGGCATCACCCACCTTGGCAACCGTCTGTTTAAAGGTCTTAACCACACCACTTCTGTTACATTCGGCAAAGATGTTAAGACTATGGGCTACGAAGTCTTTTTCGGTTGCACCAAGCTTGCCGATGTTGAACTGAACGAGGGCTTGACTGAGTTAGGCTCACTTACCTTCTACAACTGCACTAAACTTGTTCAGATTGATATTCCGGCATCCTTGTCAACCATCAACCACAGAGCATTCAAGCAAACAGGTCTTACCTCAATCAACATCCCCGACACCGTAACCTATATGGGCTACGAAGTATTTATGAACTGCTACGATTTGGCAGAGGTAGGCTTTACCGAGGGTGTAGGCTTCCTAAACGCAAGAATGTTTGAGAATTGCACAAAACTGACTGAATTCTACTTCAGTGACAATATGTGCCGTATTCGTTCAAGAGCATTTTACGGTTGCACTGCACTCGAGAGCATCACCTTTGAAGATGCAAACAGAATGTGGGCATCCTCAGACGGACTAGAGTCAAGAATTCACTCTACCGCCTTTGAGGGCTGCAATTCATCCCTGCAAATGATTTCCGAAGATGGCACCCACGTAAAAGATTATGCTTATCGTCACAGTTTCACCTTTGTGGCAAAATAAATATGACAAAATCCCGTTCAAACGAACGGGATTTTTTGCGGGAGGGGAAACCCCTCCCCTACGAACCGCGAATAAACGATCTGCACTTAATGGCGTCTGTAGGAAACGGATTTATCCGTTCCGTTTCGGAATGCATAAATGCATTCCCTACTGCGCCAATCTGTGTTTGTAGGGGTGGCAATTTTTACAGCCCGTATTATTCAGGCAATTAGTCAAAAATAACTGTACAAATTGCAAATTATGTGGTATAATGCAAGGTGGTTAGGTATAGCCTTTGCATTATACCGCATTTTTGTTTTAAGGCAGGTGACAGCAAGTGCTTAAAAGAATAGCTTTGTGCCTATTGGCAGTGGTAACAGTGGCATTTTGCTGTACCGCTTGCGACAGTATCGGCTCGGTTGAGCAGTTGCTCACTCCACCCCGTTCAGGCGGTGAACTGTACGATATTCAACAGGCGCTTTACAACTTTGCAGGGCGGTCGGTCAAGCTTCACTATGCCCACACGGGTGATAACCGTTCTGCCTTTATCCGCAGTGACCTTGACAGTGACGGCGTTAACGAGGCGGTGGCATTTTATTCGGTTGCCAATGCCGACGGACTTGCCGAAATCCACATAAATATTATAGATACGGTTGACGGCGGCTGGGTGTCGGTTTGCGATACCGCTACGGGTGCCAGCGGAATTGACAAGGTGGAAATTGCTCCCTTGTCCGAAAAGGGCGCGCCCGTTATTGCGGTGGGTGCCGAGCTTTTTTCCTCCACTGCCAACCAAATTAGTCTGTTCACCTATTCAAAGGGCCATCTGTACACCCGAATGAAAGAAAATTACACCCGCTTTTTAATCTGCGATTTGGCAGGCGTGGGCTACGACCAGTTGGTATTGCTTAACCACAACAGTGCCGAGCGCTCTGCCGAGGCACAGGTTTACTCGGTGGGTGCCGATTATAATACCTTGCTTGGCGCCGTATCGGTTGACGGCAATATAAGCGGAGTTACCGCCTTTAACATGGGCAAACTGACCGATGGCAGAGCCGCCCTTTTTATTGACAGTGCAAAAAGCACCTCTTCAATGATTACCGATTTGGTTTATTTTGAGGGCGAAAACCTTAAAAGTGAATTTTTCGACAAAACCGCAGGGCAGACAGAGGCAACCCTCCGTTACAACACCCTCCTTTGCGCCGATATAAACGGTGACGGCACAACCGACATACCCTTTGCGAAGCTTTTGCCCGGCTATGAAAATTTGTCGGCAGATGAGCGGATGTATCTTACAATATGGCGCAGCTTTGACGGCAAAAAATATGCCGACGCCTTGGCGGGCGATTTTAATTACGACGATGGCTACTACTTTGAATTTCCGTCTGTTTGGTTGGACAAGGTGACCCTTGTGTATGACAAGTCAACCAATATGCACAGTTACCGCTTGTGGAATGCCGAGCACAACTCGGCGCTGACCGAAATTGTCCGTTTGCGGTGCTACTCGGCGGCGGAATATGAGGATATTCAAAACGACCAACTGGTTGAGCTTATGCGTGACGACAGCAGAGTTTGGGCGGCACGGCTTATTATGACCGATGGGGAATATGCTCTTGACAAAGAAAAAGTTACCGATTGCTTCGGCAAGGGGGAGATTAAATGAAAAGAATTTTAGTAGTTGAGGATGAGCAGGCAATCCGCGAGTTTGTGGTGATAAATCTTAACCGCGCAGGCTACGAAACGGTTGAAGCCGCAAGCGGTGAAGAGGCATTGCGGACCTTTAACAATATGGGTGGCAGGTTTGATATTGCCCTGCTTGATATTACTATGCCGGGTATGGACGGTCTTACCTTGTGTAAGGAGTTGCGCGCCCTTTCAGGCACCATGGGTATAATTATGCTTACCGCTCGCACACAGGAAATGGACAAAGTCAGCGGTCTTATGATGGGTGCCGACGACTACGTAACCAAGCCCTTTAGCCCCTCTGAATTGGTGGCAAGGGTTGACTCTCTTTACCGTCGGGTTGAAATTATGGCAGGGGCAAGCCGCAATCAAAAGCCTGCAGAGGAAATTGTGCTTGGGGACTTTATCTTAAACACACGCCGCCGCTCGCTTATGCGTCAGGGCGAAAATATTGAGCTTACACAGGTTGAGTTTCAGATTGTTGAATACTTTTTCACCAATCCCGACACCGCTCTTGACCGCACCGACATTTTAAAGCGTGTATGGGGTGACTCCTACGTGGGTGAAGAAAAGATTGTCGACGTTAACATACGCCGTCTGCGTATGAAGATTGAAAAGGAGCCAAGCAGTCCTGAGCATCTGGTTACAGTGTGGGGTATGGGCTACAAATGGCGCACCGGTATTTAAATTCTTAAAAATCTAAAAAAGGGGGTATAGTTATGTCACGTCGCGTAAAGCGTCATTCAAGTATAAGCGCCCGTCTTATGCTTAACGTTGTGCTTATTGTGGGCATCGTTATGTTTGCGCTTAACTTGACTGTGGCAGTAACTATGCGTACCACCTATTACAACAAGGTTACCGATTATTTAGGCTCCATCGCCCTGTCTTATGACAGAGTGCAGGCAAGCAACTCTACCGAGTTTGACAGTCAGGTGCACCAGCTTGCCGAGGAGTTTCCCTTTAAATCTCAGGTTGAAGTGCAGTTTTGCGATAGCGAGGGCAAGGTAATCGTTTCCACAAGCGGATTTTTGCCTTTGGGTGAAAATTACGGCAACAAAAAAGTTGGCGATAACGGCTTTGTCACTTGGACGGGTAACCTTTCAACAGGGGAGCGTGTTATGGCGGTTAGCTCTAATATAAGCGGCAACTACGGTGAGCGGCTTGGAAGCGTGCGCTGTATTGCCTCTCTTGAGCGGGTTGACAGTCGATTGCTTGTGACCGCATTTGCAGTGGCGGCAGGCAGTCTGATAGTTCTTGCCTTTACAATGCTGCTCAGCAAAATTTATGCCCAAAGCATCGTTAAGCCTATAAAAGAGGTTAGCAGTGTTGCTCACCGAATTGCAGGTGGCGACCTTAAAAGCCGAATTGACGTCCACGAGCTTAATGAAATTGGTGAACTGTGCCATTCCATTAACTATATGGCGGATGAATTGCAGTCTGCCGAAAAAATGAAAAACGAATTTATATCCTCCGTCTCTCACGAATTGCGTACCCCTCTTACTGCCATCAGGGGATGGGGGGAAACGGTTAAAGGCTCGGTTGACAGTGACAAGGAACTGGTTGAAAAGGGTATAAACGTTATTTTAAGCGAAACCGAGCGTTTGTCCTCACTGGTTGAGGAGCTGCTTGACTTTTCCCGTATGCAGTCGGGCAGAATGACCTATAAAACCGAGCGTGTTGACCTGCTTGCCGAGTTGGGCGAGGCGGTCTGTATATATGAGGAGGCGGCTCGCAGAGCGGGTCTCACCCTTATCTATTCAGAGCCAAACGAGATATTTTACGTTATCGGTGACGCTCACCGACTTATGCAGGTTTTTGTTAACGTGCTTGACAACGCCGTTAAGTATAACAAAGAGGGAGGCACAATAACCGTAACCGTTGTGGCAGAAAGCAACGCCGTAACAGTCAGTGTGACTGATACGGGGGTAGGCATTGCGTCACAAGACGTTGACAAGGTTAAAGAAAAGTTTTACAAAGCCAATCAAACAGTTCACGGCTCAGGCATAGGCTTGGCGGTGGCTGATGAGATAATACGTTATCACAACGGCATATTAAACGTTCAGTCGGTTGAGGGCGAGGGCACCACCGTTACGGTAACTCTGCCCGTTGCCACCGATTTGACGGAAGAAGTTTCACCTTTCACTAAGGAGGATAACCATGAGTGATAAATCTAAATGCTGTAAGTCAAAGTACACCGCTATCGGCGGTCAGGCACTTATAGAGGGAATTATGATGCGCGGTCCCGAAAAAACCGTTATGGCAGTCCGCTTGCCCGACGGCACCATCGGGTTGGAGGATGTTGAGTTCAACTCTTTGACCAAGCGCAACAAGTTTTTTGCACTGCCTGTAATTCGCGGCGCCGTTGCTCTTGTGGAGTCGTTAGTCCACGGCTACAAGGCGCTTATGCGGTCGGCAGAGATGTCGGGAATGATGGATTTGGAAGAGGAAGAAAAGGCTAAAAAGAAAAATGCCGACGAGATTGCTGAGGAATCAGTTGAGGAAGAATCTGCCCAGCAACCCGAGGTTGTAAAAGCAGAGGTAGAGGTGCTTGACGGCTCTGACAAAAAAGAGGGTATGCTTTCTGCTATAATCGGTGCTGTGGCAATGGTTCTTGGCGTCGGTCTTGCAATTCTTCTCTTTTTCGTGCTTCCCACCTATGCATTCAACCTGATTAACCGCCTTGAAAACGTTGATATTACCCAGTACAGAGCACTTTTTGAGGGCGGCATCAAAATTCTGATTTTTGTGGGCTATATGTTTGCCGTATCCTTTATGAAGGATATCCGCCGCGTGTTTATGTATCACGGTGCCGAGCATAAAACCATTTTCTGCTTTGAAAAAGGTTTAGATTTAACTGTGGAAAACGTAAGGGAGCAAAAACGCTTTCATCCCCGTTGCGGCACGTCCTTTATGATTGTTATGCTTATTGTTTCGGTGCTTGTAAGCTTTTTGTTGCTTAGCTTTGTGCCGGGTGTTCAGTGGCTTGCAGAAAATTACGGACTTGTTTGGTCTCTTATAAGAATACTGCTTATGCCCATCATCTGCGGAATGGGTTACGAGGTTATCCGTTTTTGCGGCAAGCACGACAATATATTTACAAAGATTATCTCTGCTCCGGGTGTATGGCTTCAGCACATATCCACCAAGGAGCCTGACGACAGTATGATTGAGATTGCCATTGCATCCTTGCAGGCGGTTTTACCTCAAAAGGAGGCAGAGGTTGAGACTGAGTAAGCTGCGACGGGCAGTCAGTGAGCGGCTTAAATCGGTTTGCGGTGAGGATGCTCGGTTTGACACCGATTTGCTTATTGAAAAAGCCTACGGTATTCCCTTCGGCAAAATCGCTCTTGAGGGTGACAGAGAGGTTGACGAGAGCAACCTTGAGCCACTTGTGGCAAGGCGTCTTAAGGGTGAGCCTACTCAATATATTTTAGGTCAGTGGGAATTTTTCGGTCTGCCTTTTTACGTGGGTGATGGGGTGCTAATCCCAAGACCCGACACCGAGGTGCTTGTTGAAAAGGGGCTTGAACTGATAAAAGGTACCCAGTCTCCACGGGTGCTTGATTTGTGCTCAGGCAGTGGATGTATCGCCGTTGCAATAAAAAAGCACCGCCCCGATGCATCGGTGACGGCAGTTGAGCTTTACGACCAAGCGGCAGAGTATCTTAGCCGCAACGTTGCCCTTAACAACGCAGAGGTTGAGGTAAGGCGCGCCGACGTGCTAAAGCCTGTAAAAGCAGAGGAGTGGGGCAAATTCGACCTGATTTTGTCCAACCCGCCCTACGTTGACGGCAAGGCTATGACCACTCTTTCTGCAGAGGTAAAGGCAGAGCCCCACACCGCTCTTTTCGGTGGTGAGGACGGACTTGATTTTTACCGCGCCATTGCAGAAAATTGGTTGGAATTATTGGGTGAAAAGGGTGCTGTGGCGGTAGAAATCGGCTTTGACCAAGGAAAAAGCGTACCTGCTATTTTTAAAGAAAAAGGGCTTAATACCGCCGTGATTAAGGACTACGGCGGCAATGACAGGGTTATTATTGGTACACAAAGTGCTTTAATATAAACTTACAAATTAAAAGACGGAGTGATAAATATGGCAGAAAAAAAGGTTTTAACAGCAGACAAGGCAAAAAACGAGGCTTTGGCTACCGCTTTGTCACAAATTGAAAAGAAATACGGCAAAGGCTCAGTTATGAAATTGGGCGAAAACACTGCAATGAACGTAGAGGCAATTTCAACCGGCTCTTTGGGTCTTGACGTTGCTCTTGGTATCGGCGGTGTGCCTAAGGGCAGAATTGTTGAAATTTACGGCCCTGAATCATCAGGTAAAACAACCATTGCCTTGCACGTTGTTGCCGAGGCACAGAAAAAGGGCGGCGAGGCTGCTTACATAGACGTTGAGCACGCTCTTGACCCCGTATACGCTAAAAACTTGGGCGTAGATATTGATTCCTTGCTTGTTTCTCAGCCTGATACAGGTGAGCAGGCTCTTGATATTGCCGAGGCTCTTGTGCGCTCGGGCGCTCTTGACGTTGTAGTTGTTGACTCGGTTGCCGCGCTTGTAACCCGCGCTGAAATTGAGGGTGAAATGGGTGACTCCCACGTGGGCGTTCAGGCACGTCTTATGTCGGGCGCACTGCGTAAGTTGACCTCTGCCATTTCAAAGAGCAACTGCGTGGTTATCTTTATCAATCAGTTGCGCGAAAAGGTTGGCGTTATGTACGGCAACCCCGAGGTTACCCCCGGTGGACGCGCTCTTAAGTTCTACGCTTCTGTGCGTATTGACATCCGCAAGGCAGAGACTATCAAGTCAGGCAACGAAATGGTTGGCTCCCACACTCGCGCCAAGGTTGTAAAGAACAAGGTGGCTCCTCCTTTCAAGACCGCCGAGTTTGATATTATGTACGGCAAGGGTATTTCTAAGTCGGGCGAAATCGTTGATTTGGCAGTTGATTTTGGTATTATTAAAAAGAGCGGCGCTTGGTTTAGCTATAACGACGAGCGCTTGGCTCAAGGCAGAGATAACGCTAAAAAGGCTATCGAAACCAACAAGGAATTGGCAGAGGAAATCGAGGCAAAGGTTATGGCAATGCTTAAATCAGGTGAAGAGACTGCATCTTCATCAGCCGATGCAGTAGAGGTGCTTCCTGCCGCCGATATGCCCGAGGCTCCCGTGCCAAAGGTAAAATCAAGAGTAAATCTTGACGTTGACGTTGACTGATGCTGATTAAACGGATTGCTATCAGACGCGGCAAGGTCAACGCCCTGTTTTTTGCAGATTACACCGCCGAATTTGGCGAGTTAACCGATGACGGCGGTCTGCTTTTGGACCGAAGCCTTTGCGAAAGCGAAGGACTGACGGCAGGGCAGAATATAACTGAAGACAGACTTTTAGAGTTGGTGCAAATTTCTGCTTGCAGGCGCGCCCGAAGTCGTGCGGCGTGGCTTCTTGAAAGCCGCGATTACACCCAAAAGGGTATGTATGACAAACTGCGCCGTCTTTTCGGGGACTACGCCGCAAGGGATGCCGCCCAATACTGCGCCCAAATCGGACTGATTGACGATGCTCGATTTGCACAGCGCCTTGCTTTCAGTATGAGTGAGCGCGGCATCTCTGACAGAGAGGCGGTGCGCCGTCTTGTTGCCAAGGGGGTTGCCCGCGACGTTGCTCAGGATGCGGTAAGGGAGGCAGAGTCTGACCCCGCATCTCAGTTAAAACAGATTATTGAAAAGAAATATGCAGCAAAGCTTCTGACGGGTGACCGCAAGGAAGTTGAAAAGGTGGTTGCCGCTCTTGCCCGAAAGGGATTTGGTTTTGGCGATATTAGATGGGCAATTTCGGATTTTACCGATGCCACCGATATTATTGAAGATTAAGAGGTAATAAAATGTCCTGCAAGGTTGGAATGATAAGCTTGGGTTGCCCCAAAAATCAGGTGGATGCCGAGTTAATGCTTGCCCGTCTCCACCAGGGTGGCTACTACATAACAAATGACGAGTCAAGTGCCGACGTGGTGGTTATAAACACCTGCGGATTTATTGACGATGCAAAAAAAGAGGCAATTGAGAATATACTTGAAATGGGCGCCCTTAAAAACGAGGGCAGAATCAAGGGTATTGTTGTTACGGGCTGTCTTGCTCAGCGCTTCGGTGAGGAGGTTAAGGCAGAGCTGCCCGAAATCGACGTAGTCCTTGGCATAGGCGAAAACAGTGATATTTGCAACGCCGTTGCCGCCGCCTATAAGGGTGATGGCTACTGCAAAATCGGTGACAATATGAACCTTTGCTTCGAGGGTGAAAGGGTGCTTACCACCCCACGCTACACCGCCTATTTGCGTATTTCCGACGGATGCGACAACTGTTGCACCTACTGTACCATTCCAAAAATCAGGGGCCGCTTCCGCTCTCGCAAAATGGAAGATATTGTTGCCGAGGCAACCCGTCTTGCAAGCAGAGGGGTTAAGGAGCTTGTGATTGTAGCGCAGGACACTACCCGATACGGCGAGGATTTGTACGGTGAGTGCAAATTGTCCGAGCTTTTGGATGGTTTGTGTCAGGTTGATGGAGTTAAGTGGATAAGAATGCTCTACACCTATCCCGACCGCATTACCGACAAGCTGCTTGACACAATGGCAAGGCAAGAAAAGGTGCTAAACTACCTTGATATACCTCTGCAACACTGCAATGGGGATATTTTAAAGGCTATGAACCGCAAGGGTGACAGGGAGTCTCTTACTGCACTGATTGGCAAAATTCGTGCTAAATTGCCCGACGTAACCCTGCGTACCACCTTTATTACCGGCTTCCCAGGTGAAAGTGAAGAGCAGTTTACCGAGCTGTGCGAATTTGTGCGAGAGATTGGCTTTGACCGTCTTGGTTGCTTCCCATACTCTGCAGAGGAGGGCACCTTTGCCGCCGCAATGCCCAATCAGGTGGAGGATGAGGTCAAAATCCGCCGCGCCGAGATTATTATGGATATTCAGTCCCGCGTGGTTGCCGAGAATAACGAAAACAAGCTTGGCAGTGTGCAACAGGTAATTGTTGAGGGCTATGACGATTACATTAAGTGTTATTTCGGCAGAACTGTTGCCGATGCCCCCGAAATTGATGCAAAGGTTTTCTTCTGCACCGAGGGTGTGGGCCTTGCAGACGGGGATATAGTTAAGGTTGAAATTAACGATACAATTGAGTATGACCTTTTGGGTGCGCTGAAAGTTGAGGAATAACTATGAATTTACCAAACAAACTAACTGTGCTTCGTATAATTCTTGTGCCAATTTTTTTGGTGGCTTTAATGTGGGAATTTCCTCATCATTATTTGGTTGCCGATTTGATTTTTGTGGCGGCATCTCTTACCGACCTGTTTGACGGCAAAATCGCCCGCAAGCATAAGCTTATTACCGACTTGGGCAAATTCCTTGACCCCTTGGCAGATAAGATGCTTACTACCGCCGCGTTTTTAGGCTTTATGGCATGCTCTATCGGTAACCGATTTGGCGGTGCAATGACCGATATGCTGATGTGGGTTAACTTTATCGTCCTTACCCGTGAGTTTATGGTTACCTCTGTTCGTCTTATGGCGGCAGGCGGCGGCAAGGTGGTTGCCGCTAACATCTACGGCAAGCTTAAAACCGTATTTCAGATGACGGCTATTATTACCGCTATGGCTTTTGAGTGGTTTATCGAGTTGCTTTCAGCATTCATTACTCTGCCTCAAATCGTATGCGATGTTATGGTCATTACCTACACTGCGCTTATTTGGATTTCTACCATTATGGCGGTAATTTCAGGCGTTATTTATGTCTTCCAAAACAAAGAGTATATTAAAACAAAATAAGGGGTTTACATTTTGCCCCTTTGTGTATATAATATATGTGTAAATGCGTTTATCGGGATTAGTACCCAGTCACCAAACGGCAGAGAGTGGGCTTCATCGGCTGAAAGGGCTCATCGTAACTGGAATTGGGGAATGCACCCGTCAGCACGCGGCAGGAACTGCCTTTTGGCATAGTAAAAGCCGTGCGGATTGCCTCGTTATCGGCAGTATGAGTTATAAGTTCGGAGTGGAACCGCGGAAGAAGTAATTGCCGCCTCCGTCAAGTGTGTTTGCGCTTGACGGGGGCGTTTTATAATAGGCGGAGTAAAATCCAAAAAAGGAGCATACTATGTTCAAACGATTGAAAGAGGATATTCAAACCGTCCGTGACCGCGACCCTGCGGCACGCTCGGTTGTTGAAATATTGCTGTGCTATCCGGGTCTTAAAGCGGTGCGGATGCATCGTCGCGCTCACTGGTTTTACAAGCACGGCCACAAGCTGATTGCCCGAATTATATCCCAACGGGCATCGCGAAAATACGGCATTGAAATTCACCCCGGCGCCACCATTGGCAGACGGCTTTTCATTGACCACGGCACAGGCGTTGTGATTGGTGAAACGGCAGAAATCGGCGACGACGTTACCATCTATCAGGGTGTAACCCTTGGCGGTACGGGTAAGGATGTTGGCAAGCGCCACCCAACTATTGGCAACAACGTGCTTATCGGTTCGGGCGCAAAGGTGCTTGGCCCATTCAGAGTGGGAGACAACTCCCGTGTGGCTTCGGGTGCAGTGGTGCTTAGCGAGGTGCCTGACAACTGCACTGCGGTGGGTGTGCCTGCCCGAATTGTTAAAAAAGACGGTGTGAAAATCGGACTTTTGGACCAGATTCACTTTACCGACCCCGTCGCCCAAGAGCTTAACCGCTTGCAAAAAGAGGTTGACCAGCTTCGCAATATGATAAATCAAAAATGAGGTATAGATTATGAAAATTTTCAACACATTAACCCGTCAAAAAGAGGAATTTGTGCCTGTAAAAGAGGGCAAAGCAGGTATTTACGCCTGCGGTCCTACCGTTTACAACTTTATCCACATCGGCAACGCCCGTCCGCTGTGCGTTTTCGACGTGCTTCGCCGCTATCTTGAGTGGCGCGGTATGGAGGTTAACTTCGTTCAGAACTTCACCGACATTGACGACAAGCTTATTAAAAAGGCTAATGAAGAGGGCATCACTGTTCCTCAGGTTGCCGAGCGTTATATTGAAGAGTTTTGGACCGACGTTAAGGGTATGAACATCCGTCCTGCTACCACACACCCCCGTGCAACCGAAAATATTAACGAGATTATCGGTCTTATCAGCACCCTTATTGAAAAGGGCTATGCCTATGCATCAGGTGGCGACGTATATTTCCGCACCCTTAAGTTTGATGAGTATGGCAAGCTGTCCCATCAGCCTCTTGAGGATTTGGAGGCAGGCGCCCGTATTGACGTTACCGAGGTTAAGGAGCATCCTATGGACTTTGCTCTGTGGAAGGGTGTTAAGCCCGGTGAGCCCTTCTGGCCGTCACCTTGGGGCAACGGAAGACCCGGTTGGCATATTGAGTGCTCTGCAATGAGCCAAAAATACATTGGTGACACCCTTGACATTCACTGCGGTGGTCAGGATTTGATTTTCCCCCACCACGAAAACGAGATTGCTCAGTCGGAGTGCGCTTGCGGTAAGCCCTTTGCAAACTACTGGATGCACAACGGCTATATCAACGTTGACAACCGCAAAATGAGTAAGTCCTTGGGCAACTTCTTCACTGTGCGTGAGGTGGCTGAAAAGTACGGATATGAGCCTATCAGATATCTGATGATTTCTTCTCACTATCGCAGTCCAATCAACTATTCTGTTGATATTCTTGAGCAAAGCCAAAACGCTCTTGACCGCCTTTACACCTGCCGTGAAAACCTTGTTTTCCGTCTTGAAAGTGCCCAAAGCGGTGAGCAGACTGCCAATTTTGATAAGTTTAAGGAAGAATTTATCACCGCTATGGAGGATGACCTTAACACCGCCGATGCAATCGCCGCCATCTTCAATCTTGCCAAAGAGATTAACATTATGCTTGGCGGCACCCCCTCAAAAGAGGATTGCACCGCTGCTCTTAATATGTTTGACGAGCTTTGCGGCGTTCTTGGCCTTGTTTATAATATTGACAAGGCAGATAACCTTGATGCCGAGGTTGAGGAATTGATTGCGCAACGTACTGCCGCCCGTAAGGAGCGCGATTTTGCCAAGGCAGACCAAATCCGCGACCAACTTAAAGAGATGGGTATCGTCCTTGAAGATACCCCCCAAGGCGTTAAGTGGAGCAGAGTATAAAACATAAATCCCGACGAAGGCGTTGTACCCGTAAGGATACAACGCCAGTTTTATTCGCCTATCGGCGAGTTCTATTGCTACGCAGTGATATTTGGACTAAAGTCCAAGTGATATTGCCTGCGGCAGTTTATGGGCGAATAAAATAACACTGAAACCGCAAGGTTTCAATAACACTATTGTCGCAAGGCAATAATATCACTCCGACAAAGTCGGAATATAACTTGAAAGACTATCAGTTTTTATGTATAATAGATTTAGAGGTGATAACTATGGCTGATAGTATTTTAAGAGATAAAGCAAAAGAGTTTGCAAAGAAAATCGTTTTTCTTTGTCGTGATATGAAATCAACCCACAAAGAATCCGTTTTAATAAATCAGTTGCTCCGCTCAGCGACCTCTATCGGATCCAACCTGCACGAAGCACAATATGCTCAAGGAACAAAAGATTTTATTTCAAAACTCGAAATAGCGCAAAAAGAATGTTATGAAACAGAATATTGGTTAGAACTTCTTTTTGAGACAAATTGTATGAATGAAGAAAATTATAAAGCATTGCAAAATGATTGTGGTGCTATTCGCAGAATGTTAATCTCGTCACTTAAAACTATAAAGTCTAAATGAAGAGGTACATATTATGAGCAAAAGAAAAAGATTAGAATATTTGATAATCACTTCTTGTGTATTATTATCAGGATTTGTCATTTATGGTTTTGTAGGAAGTATTCAGCCGCTAATTAACGATAGTAAAGTGGCTTCCTTTTTTGCTTTTGGTGCTTTGGGTGGCTTTGGATTTAGCCTTATCTTATCTACCATAATTTTAAGTTCAAGATTTTTTCAAAAAAGAAGTTTAACCTTTAAAATAGTTGCGGCTGTTCTTTGGCCTATTACTTTTGCTTGTTGTTTTTATGTTGGTGTTTTTATGTATATACCCTATGGAATATACAATGTTATAATGTTGATTAAAAAAGAGCCTCAAGTTGTAGAAAGTTCCATTGACAATTTAAATGAATAAAGAATACACAAATTCTTTATTTGAGTTTGGTTAAGGGTTTTAGGTTCTCCTAAAGTGTGGAAAATTTGATATACATTTTCCCTGCTTGTTACGGTATAAGACAAAATTAAAAACTGTGTAGAAATTTTCTACACAGTTTTTTACTGTCCTTTAGAGTACGGCTCAAAAGTCGGGATTTTTTAATGAATAATGGAAAAGGTTTGCTGTCTTTTTAAAAATTATTCAGCAAGTATTTTTCTGCTTCGGCAGACCACAAGCCGTTGTTTTGCTTAACCAATCGGTCAAGCTGGGCAAAGCGTTTGTCCTCATTTCCAAGTGCCTCAAAATCTGCAATAGCGGTAAGAGGCAGGTCGATGTGGGTGTAAATCAGTTTTTTACCGCCCTCAATTTCAGGCAGGCGCAAGGTTGTATCAACGGCGGCGTCAATACCGCCAATATGGGTAATCATAACGGCAGGGTCGATTTTACCCTCGCCGATAAGACGCACAATATCAAGCATATCTTCGGTTGTGCTTCCGCTTGTGCCTGCAATATGATGCTGAGCGTAGTGAACGTTGTAAAAATTAAGGTTGGCGCTGAACTTTTTATCCAAGGGGCCTGCAAAGAAATTAAGGCAACCGTCAAAGCCCAAAATTTCGTCTGCCAACTCAACCACCGAGGGAACGGGAGCATAGACAAAAACGTCGTCAAAACCGCCGTCAGACAAGGCAAGCAAGCCCTCTTTATCGGTGCAATCGGTGAAGATAAGTTTAATTCCGTCTTTTGCGGCTTTTTCGGGCGGAAAAATCTGCTTTGCCCTTTCAAGACGTTCCTTGCTCAAATCGGTTACTACCAACAAGGAGGGCTTTACGTCACCGTGGAGAGCGATGTCAATGGCAACCAGTCCCATAGGCCCGCACCCTGCAAGGATGGCAGTCTTTCCGCTTGGTTTAACGTTGGTATAGGGCATAAGGTCACCGTCAAGGTGCAGGTTTGCCTTGTACCCCCTGATAACGCAAGAGGCAGGCTCAATCAAAGAGCCCTTAAAAAAAGAGTCACTGTCAAGCTTAATCAGATAGCCGTTTTCTACAATGTGGTCGTAAACTATGGAATAGGTTGACACGCCGCCGATTTCACCAAAGGTGTAACCAACCGTTTGCACACCGCCGGGAAGATAGGCTAAAACGGGAGGCATAACCACCTTGTCACCAACCTGATATTTGTTCTGCCATTTTGGTGTAACTTCAACGATTTCGGCACAAAATTCGTGACCTACTATAATCGGATTTTCGGCAACGTTGTCGGGTACGCGCAAATGCTTTGCGCCCTGTTTTGCCGTTTTGTAGGTGGACATACAAACGCTGTCGGATATAACCTTAATAAGTATTTCGCCATTTTTAAGTTGTGGCAACTCAAACTCCTCAAGCCTTAAATCGTTTTCGCCGTATAAACGGACTGCTTTTGTTTTCATATCCTCACCGCCCTATCAGATGCGACCTGCACTGCCGAATTTTCTTAATTTATCCTTTACAACCTCTTTCATCATAGCGCGAGCATCCTCCCACACAATGAAGGGCCAGGTTGACGGGTTTTCAACTCTGTTGAGCGTGTCTTTAAGACCTTTGTTCATAGCGCCAACGACGTCGGAATATATGTTGATTTTTGTTATGCCGTGTAAGATAGCGTTTTGCATTTGGTCATCGGGAGTACCGCTACCGCCGTGAAGAACTAAAGGACGGTCGCAGACAGCGGTAATTTCGTCAAGTCGGTCAATACGAAGCTCGGGAGTTTTCTTATATACGCCGTGAGAGGTGCCTATTGCAACTGCAAGGGCGTCAACGTCGGTGATTTCAACAAATTTTGCTACCTCTTCGGGCAGGGTAAGACTTTCGCCGGGGTCGGTATCGGCACCCGTTTCACTAATACTGCCAACACTGGCGTTGCCAACGTGACCAAGCTCCGCCTCAACCGTTACACCGTGAGCGTGAGCATACTTTGTAACTTGAGCAGTGTTTTTTGCATTGTTGTCAAAATCAAGCACCGAGCCGTCATACATAACAGAACTGAAGCCTGCATCAATTGCCTGCTTAATCAGTTCAAAATCGGTAGCGTGGTCTAAATGAAAGCAAACGGGGACGCTGAAAAAGCGTGATGCTTCCTTTACCATAGAGGTGATTAGAGGCAATCCTTTGCCCTCAAGGTCAACGCCAAGTCCCATAAGCAGCGCGGGTGATTTTTCTTCCTCGCAAGCCTCCAGAACAGCCTTCATCATTTCGTAATTGCTTACGTCAAATGCAGGGATAGCATAATGATTTTTTCTTGCATCGGCAAGCATTTCTTTCATTGTTACTAACATATTATCACTCCTTATAGTTGGTAATGGCATTATATCAAACTCATTAACATTTGTCAATAACAAATGTTAATGAGTATTGACTTTGACGGGGGATGGTGCTAAAATAACTTAGGTGATTTTATGAAGTGTAATAATGAAAAGGTTTTGATGAGTGAGGTTGCAGTGCTTTATTATGAAAAAAAGCAAACCCAACAGGAAATTGCAGACCTTATGAATTTGTCGCGGCAGACGGTATCAAAATTGCTTAACGATGCTATAAGAGAAAATATTGTAGAAATAAAAATTCACAATCCCAAAAAGGATTGTGAAGAATTGCAGCGTCAGCTTACAAAAAGGTTTGGCATAAATAATTGCGTTGTAACGGGAGTCAGTTCTAAAAACGAGGCGTTGCGCCAAACAATGACCGTTAAAGCGGCAGCGGAATATATCACCGATATAATAAAAAAGGGCAACAAAAAAATCGGGCTCTCCTGGGGCAGAACGGTGAAAGATTTAGTAGCCGCTATCCCTGAAACCGCCACAAACGGCAATATGGTTTTTCCCCTTTTTGGTGCCACCGATAATGAAAATTTGTATTTTTCATCAAACGAGTTGGCGCGCAGTATGGCAGATAAAATCGGTGCTGACGTGAAATATGCTTGGTTCCCATACTTGACCGACAGCAAAGAGGATTGCTTGATGCTTAAAAACCTGTCTTATTACAAAAAAATGCAAAATTTATGGCAGACTGCCGATTTGGCTATAGTAGGCATAGGTAATACCGAAATTCTTGATGTTTTTGGCAAAAACTTTGGGTACAGCAAATCTCATTATCAGGCAATCGGTGACGTGGCAACCCACTTTTTTAATGAAAAAGGCGAGCTTGTAAATCTGTATGAAAACACCCTTTGTGCATCTGCTGAAAATATCAAAACGGCAGGGCAGACCATTGCAGTTGCATGCGGAGATAACAAAGCAATAGCTATTCACGGTGCCCTGCGCACAAAGCTTTTTGACACCATTATAACCGATGAACATACTGCAAGAAAAGTTTTAGAAATCAAATGACGGAGGGCACTATGAAATATTTAATTTCACCTGAGGCAAAGCAATACAAGGCAAATTTGCATTGCCACAGCGTTATTTCCGATGGAAAAAAGACACCCCAAGAGCTTAAAGAGATGTATAAATCAAAGGGTTACTCTATCCTGTCCATAACCGACCACGAGGTTCCTAAAAGCCACTCCTATCTTAACGACCAAGATTTTATTACCATTACAGGCTACGAGGCATATATCCGCGTGCGCCCCGTTTACGACGTTTATGAAAGGGAACTGCACATAAATTTGTTTGCCAGAGATCCCGAAAACCTTTCTTACGTTTGTTACAATCCTAATTTTTGCAAATATATAGATAAATCCCAGCATGATAAACTGCAAAAGGTGGGTTCACAAAGACCCCGCAAGCTAACGGTACGCTACGTTAACAAATTCATAAAAACCGCTAAAAAGCACGGTTACATTGTTGCTTATAATCACCCGTGGTGGTCTATGGAAAAGGAAGAGGTTATACTTAAGTATGACGGCTTCTTCAGTATGGAAATGTGCAACTACGGCAGCTACAAGTCCAGTCTGCTTGAGTATAACGGTGCTTTTTATGATAAGCTGCTTTTGTCGGGCAAGCGCCTGTTCTGTCATAGCGCAGACGATAATCACAACGTGTATGAGGAGGGGCATCCTGAGTTTGACTGCTTCGGCGGATTTACAATGATTATGCCCACCGAGTTTACCTATGACGCTATTTTTAAGGCGATGGAAACGGGCGAGATGTATTCCTCAATGGGTCCCACCTTTAAAGAGGTGTCGGTTAACGGCAACTCAATACATATTGAATGCTCAGACGTTAAGCGGATTATGGTTTTCACAGGCAGCAAAACTCCGTTAATAAAGGTTGCCAACGAGGGTGAAACAATAAACTCTGCCGATTTTGAGGTTGATAATCGCGCAAGGTATGTGCGAGTATCCGTTGCCGACGAAAAGAGCCGCTTTGCAGATACCCGCGCATTTTTCAGGGACGAACTGGAATTTTGATTGAATGAAGGATATGTTATGGTTGTGCTACAATAGAGACAAAAGCAGAAAATTAAACTTGTGGAAATGACTTCCACAAGTTGCACTCGTAGCCTCCCTCTGACGAGGGAGGTGGCAAAACTTTAGTTTTGACGGAGGGAGAGAATATGAAAGAATATAATAGAACCAATATCCCTCTTGCAAAAGCTTTAAGAATTTTAGCGGTGTATGTGAATATATAGATTTAGCTGTTAAAAAGTCTCTCCCTCAGTCAGCTTCGCTGACAGCTCCCTCGTCAGAGGGAGCCAAGGGCTAATTTGTCACCAATTTAACACAAGCATATAATACAAAAAGGATGTGCAGTTTTTGTACTGTACATCCTTTTTACGTCTAAGCTTATTTATAGGAGCTTTGGGTTGCGTTTGAGAAGTCAACGTCACCAAGATATTCAACGCTGTCCATACCCAAGTAGTCGCACAAATCCTTCATTTCGGCAACGGTGTTAATGTTAACCTCAATGCCGTTCTTCATACGGTCGGCAGATGCAAAGATTTCCTTTTCACCGTGGGTGTAAATACGCTCCTGACCCTCTGCCTTGGGAGCGTCGCGAAGTTCCTGAAGGAATAAGGAGAAGCGCTCCTTAAGAGCATCGGCATCGCCGAAGACCTTGGGGTCGATAACCATAAAGCCGTGGCAGGTACCACCCTTACCGCCTATATGAGTGTGGTTAGAGGTAAGACCGCCTGAGAAAATAGAGCAGAAAATTTCGCACAGCATACCGTAGCCGTAGCCCTTATGACCGCCAAGAGGCTCGGTATCGCCGCCAAGAGGCACGATGCCGCCGCCGTTTTTGCCAACGATATTTTTAAGCACGCGGGCAGCATCACTGCAGGGCTTGCCGTTTTCGTCAAGAGCCCAACCCTCAGGCAGAGGCTTTGAAAGCTTGTTGTAAATTTCAAGCTTACCGCGGGTAACAACGGTGGTTGATGAATCAAAGAAGAAGGGATATGGTTCGGCAGGCATTGAAATTGCAATGGGGTTAGAGCCAAGCATAGCCTTGCGAGCATATGTAGGAACCATTATTGCCTCGGAATTGGTCATGGCAAAACCTACAAGACCCTGATCGCAAGCCATTTTTGCATAGTAGCCTGCAATACCGAAGTGGTTAGAATTTTTAACGGTAACAACAGCCATACCGGTCTTTTTAGCCTTTTCAATGGCAATATTCATAGCCTCGATAGAGATAAGCTGACCCATACCGTCGTGGCCGTCGATAACTGCGGAAACAGGAGTTTCAAAAACGATTTCAGGCTTTGCATCAACGTGAATGAGCCCCTTTTCAATACCCTTATGGTAGCGCACAAGTCTTTGCATACCGTGAGATTCAATTCCGTAAACGTCTGACAACAGCAAAACGTCGGTAATTTTCTTTGCCTCGTCTTCGGTAAAGCCGAATTTTGTAAATGCGTCGCAGCAGAATTTGTTAAGCTGCTCAAAAGAATATTTAATATACATATTTTCGCTCCTTTTTATTCAACCTACTATATTAAAAATATAGTAAATTTATGCTTTTGTCAAGCAAATAGCAAATAAACCTGAGCAGATTTATCGAAAAATCAATAAAAATGCCCAAGCGTGTGGATTTACACTTGGGCAAAATTTTATTTTTTAATTTTCTCTTTTCGGTCCCCAGAAAAATACGGCAACGGTACCCGGTCCCGTGTGGCATCCGATGGTGGAGCCGATGTTATAAATCTGCACGCCATCCTTGATGTTGGGACATGCCTCTTCAATCATATCGGCAAGAGCGCGAGCATCCTCGAAACACTCCGAATGACTGATGTAGCACTTGTCGGCATAGTCTGCACCGCCGTTAATATTTTCTGCAACACGGTTGGCAAGCTCCATAATGGCGCGCTTTTTAGTGCGCACCTTTGCTCTTGGAATAAGTCTGCCCAAATTATCCATATTCAAAACGGGGCAGATGTTAAGCATACCGCCAAAAAGTCCTGCTGCCTTTGAAATTCTGCCGCCGCGCACGTAGAAGGTAAGGTCAGATGAATAAAACCAGTGATGCATATTAAGGCGGTTTTCGGTGAGCCACTCGTTGAGAGCGTCAATATCCATTCCTTCGTCACGCAGGTCGGCAGCCTTGTCAACGATAAGTCCGTAGCCTGCAGATGCGCCAAGGCTATCCACAACGTAAAGCTTGCGGTCGGGGAAACGCTCCTTGGCAATCAAAGCGGCGCTGGAAGCAGAGTTGTAGTCACCTGAAATTCCTGATGAAATGGTAATGTGAATCAGATCGTTGCCCTGCTCTAATATAGAGGTAAAATAGTCAAGGTATTCACCCACACCAAGCTGGCTTGTTTTTGAATCGGCGCCGTCAATCATTCTTTTATAAAGCTCTGCATAGGGCAGGCTTGCGCCAAAGTCATCGGTAAAAAACTCTTCGCCCAACTGATATTTGAAGCACATATATCTAACGTTGCGCTTATCTAACTGCTCTTTATTAAGGTCAACGGGTGACGTGCAGCTTAAAACGTAATTACTCATGGTTTGCCTCCTGATTGGAAAAAAAGTATAGTTTGATTTTATAGCACTGCATAAAATAAATCAATCTACACTCACCGTAAAAATATCTACAAACAAATAATCGGTCGGTAGAGCGGTTTTTATACGCTCTACCGACCGTAGAATTTAGATTATGCGCCTTTTCTTTTTTTAACATGGAAGCTGAGCGCCACAATAAGCTCGGCAGGAATGGCAAGCAACAGCAACTGCCAAGGATTTTGACCTGCCTGTAAGAATCCGCAGTAAACGGCACCGATTATGCTGATTACCACGGCAGACACTATGTAAAAATTACCTTTGCCCTTATTCCACACGCTGTTTAAAATCAGTGCAGTCAGCAAAACAAGAGGTAAAGAGTAAATGAAAATCTGCCAATATATGCTTTCAAGCAACCAAAATATTATGAAAAGCAGTGTTGCTACCGAAAAAATACTGATTGCCACAATAGAAATGACGGCATTTGGTCTGAAATGCAGCTCTTTGGTTTTGACGGGGGCTTGCTCCCACTCGTCGTGAGAGGTGATAAGGTAATCAACCGTTACGCCAAAAAGATCTGCAATTGTTTTAAGCACCGTTACGTCGGGCAAGGATTCGGCGCGCTCCCATTTAGAGACGGCTTTGTCGGTATAATTGATTTTTTGCCCCAACTCCATTTGAGTCATATTGGCGGCTGCCCTGAGCTTAAGCAAATTGCTGGCAACGTTAACTTTAATATCCTCCATAAAAGCGCACCTCCTTCGAAAAAATCAACTCTACCAACAGTAGAATTGGCGTTTTTATTATTCTACCACATAATTTTGCCTTTGACAACCATATTTTGTCGTTTTGTGCAGGGGATTATATTCCAAGCAGTTTTTTGGCGTTAAGATGGGTGATTTTGTCCATATCTTCTGCTGAAATTTGCAAATTGTTAAGCAGGGTTAGTTCCATATCGGCAGTGTGCCAAGGGGTGTCGGTGCCAAAAAGAATTTTATCGGCGCCGTGGGTGTCCAGGATTTTTTGAGCAAAGAATTTGGGCATTTGTGAAAATCCAAATGAGGTGTCGAAATAGATGTTTTCTCCGCACAGCTGCTCCACCACCTGCTCATAGCAACCAAGTCCGCCCCAATGCGCCGCTACAACGGGTGTATCAAACCAGTCAAGCGCACGCCTTAAATTCTCGGGCATACAACAGTAGGGGGGAGCGAAGCCGTAATCCACACCTGCGTGAAAGACGGTAATAAGCCCAAGTTCAGAAATTTTGCGGTAAATGGGCTTCATCATCTGGTCGTCCACCTTAAAGCCCTGATAATCGGGATGGAGTTTAACACCTTTAAGCCCCATTTCTTTGATGCGCTCAAGCTCTTTAAAAACATCCTCACTGCGAGGAAAAACCGAGCCGAAACTGACTAAACAGTCCTCTTTGTCCAGGGTTGCGGCAAAATCGTTTACACTTTGTTGCTGATGAGCGTTGGTGGCAATATTAAGCACCACCGATATGTCTGCACCGCCCTGTTTCATAGCGTTTTTTAATCCCTCTGCCGTGCCGTCGGTGTGGGGAACAAGCCCTCCCGATACAAAGGACAGTTTCTCTATGGCCTTTGAGGCAATATTTTGGGGAAAACAGTGGGTGTGAAAGTCGATAAGCATAAAAATCTCCCTAATTTTGCTTTTGGATAGTATGTGTAAGTTAACGGTTATTATTTTAGCACACTAAAAAGAAACGGTCAATAGGGGTTGTATCCATAAGGACACAACCCCAGTTTTATTCGCCTTTGGCGAGTTATATTGCTTCGCAGTTATATTATGCTTACGCATAGCGGTATTGTCCTACGGACAGTTTTTTGGGTGAATAAAATATAACTAAAACCGCAGGTTTTAATATCACTTTGCCGATAGGCGAAATAACACTGTGAGACCCGTCTCACAATATCACTCTTTAAAATTATTTTTTTCGAGGCAGGTTAAAAGTCTTAGGTTTTTCTAACAAGTGACATTTAGGCACCTAAATGTCCTTAACTATACGACCCACACTATTTGTTTTTTTACCGCATAAACGCCTCTTTTGACCGAATAATTAAAATGGCTTGAATTTAAACTGACAAGGGTTTAATATATTGATATAAAGGTGGCGAAAGGTATTGAAATGTAAGGTTATAATTGACCCGTCTTGCGACGAGCGGATTGAAATTTATGCAAAGCAAAACTTACCCCTTGTGGAAGATATAAAGAGGCTTGCAGAGGGGTATAAAACCGAACTTATTGGCTACAAAGACAAAGAGATTGTGCCGTTAGACTTGGCAGAGATAATTTGCATCGCTGTTATAAGCAATAAGGTGTATGCAATTTGCGAAAAGGAAAACTATTTGCTTAAAGAACGTCTTTATGTGGTTGAGGCGGGTTTGCCTGACGATTTTTTAAAAATCAATCAGTCCTGCCTTGCAAACGTCAAAAAAATAAAAAGCTTTGATGCCTCTATTTCAGGTACTCTAAAGGTGCATTTTCAAAACGGCTACACCGATTACGTGTCCCGTCGTCAGTTAAAGGCTATTAAAGAAAGGTTGGGTATCTTGTGAATAAATATGTAAAAGAATTTTTTCACCGAGGATTGATTTTCGGCGGTTTTGGGCCTATAGTTTTGGGAATAATTTACGTCGTTATTGAGTCAACGGTGGCAGATTTCTATTTAAGCGGTAAGCAGGTGCTTGTGGCAATTCTGTCTATATATTTGTTGGCCTTCGTGCAGGCTGGTGCTACCGTATTTAATCAGATTGAGCATTGGAGTCTGCCAAAATCCTTGGCGTGCCATTTTGGCTCCCTTTATATTGTTTACGTGGGGTGCTATCTTTTGAACGATTGGATTCCCTTTAACGCAAACGTTTTGCTGATTTTCACCGCCGTTTTCGTTGCCGTTTATTTTGCGGTGTGGATTGCCGTGGTTGTGTCTATAAAAATCGTCAGCAAAAAATTAAACCGAAGGATATTGTAACGTTGTAAAAGGCGGGGTTGTAACCCTGCCTTTTTTGTGGTAAAATAACTTGGTGGTGATGTAAGTGGATAAAAAATTACCCCAAAGAAAGCATCCGCGTTTAGAAGATTTTGATTATGGTTCTGACGGTTATTACTTTGTTACAATTTGTACTCAAAAAAGACGATGTTTGTTATCTAACGTCGTAGGGCGGGGGCTTGCTCCCGCCGAAAAAGAGGTTGAATATACCAAATTAGGTAAAATCGCAGAACAGCAGTTACATCTGTTAGAAAAAAGATATTCGTGCATAAAAATTGATAGGTATGTGATTATGCCTAACCACATACACGCGGTTTTAGTTATATCAAACAATACGGCGGGAGCAAGCCCCCGCCCTACTTTAACTGATATAATTTGTACGTATAAATCGTTGACTACCAAAGAATGCAGAAAGATAGGATTTTCAGAACAACTATTCCAATCATCTTTCTATGAGCATATTATCAGGGGACAAGCCGATTACGATGAAATTATAAAATATATTTGCGATAATCCGGCTCAATGGTGCCACGATAAATTATATTGTGAACAATAGATTAAACATAGAGGTGACGATATGTATAAAATTGAATTAGGTAAAAGCGGAATGAGGGTGCCTACCGTTGCAGTGGGATGTATGCGCATCAGCAAAATGAGTGAAAAAGAGGCAAGTGCCTTTGTTAATACTGCTCTTGAAAAGGGAGCAAACTACTTTGACCACGCTGATATTTACGGCGACGGCGAAAGTGAGCGTGTTTTTGGCAAGGCTGTGGCATCAATCAACCGCGAGGACTTGATTATACAGACTAAATGCGGTATTGTGCGTGGCAAAATGTTTGATTTTTCCTATGACCATATAGTAAAATCGGCAGAGGGTAGTTTGAAAAGGTTGGGTACCGAGTATATAGACGTGCTTTTGCTCCACCGCCCTGATGCTCTTATGGAACCTGAAGAGGTGGCAAGGGCATTTGATGAGCTGAAAGCCTCAGGCAAGGTAAGGCATTTTGGCGTGTCTAACCAAAATCCTTATCAGATGCAGTTGCTTCAAAACAGCCTCACAATGACTCTTTGCGCCAATCAATTGCAGTTTGGCATAATGCATTCTTCAATGGTGCAGTCAGGCATTAACGTTAATATGTATAACGACTCTGCGGTAAACCGCGACGGCGGAGTGCTTGATTACTGCCGTCTTAACAATATCACTATTCAGCCTTGGTCACCTATGCAGTACGGATTTTTTGAGGGTTGCTTTGTTGATAACGAGAAATTCCCCCGGTTAAACGATACCCTTGCAAAATTAGGTGAAAAGTACGGCGTCAGCAAAACCACCTTGGCGATTGCCTGGATTTTGCGCCATCCTGCCAAGATGCAACCCATCACAGGCACCACCAATTTAAGCAGATTGCAGGATTGCCTTGACGGCGCAAAGGTCTCCCTCACCCGCGAAGAGTGGTATGAAATTTACAAGGCGGCAGGCAACCTGCTGCCTTGACGAAAAGGAGAAAAAACATGTATACAATCTACGTAAAATTTGACTGCTTACCCAATAAGCGCCAGGCATTTATTGAAAAGGTAAAAAGTAGCGGTGTCCTTGATGCTATCAGAGCAGAGGATGGATGCATCCGCTACGATTACTATTTGTCTGAAAAAGACGAAAACGAGCTTCTTTTAATCGAGCAGTGGGAGTCTAAAGACCATCAGCAAATTCACCTTACTCAGCCTCATATGGATACCCTTCGCAGCTTTAAGGAGGATTATATTACAAACACCCTTTTGGGAGAGGTTGAACTATTGTAATTGGTTTTTTAACAACGTAAAAAACGCCACAGATTCATTCTTGAATCCGTGGCGTTTTCCTATGTTTTAGTGAAGTTTTGCCCCGCAAAGTGAAGTTAAGTTTGCCCACTACAAAGCAACTTCACTTGCAAAACATCAAAGTCTTTAACTTACTCCAAAACAATATTTATAGTATCACTCATCAATTGGGGGGCTAAATCAACGGTCAGGTTGCCCTCTGCTTTCACGTTCAGGGTGATTTTTTCACCATCTCGTTGCCATTTTACCGAGATTTTGCCATCCCTTGCCACATAACTTGCCTGAGCAAAATCCAGAGCAGTCACAAAATGTGGGTTTATAAGAATATGGTTAGGATTGTTATCGTTAGGGTTAACGTTGATACCTGCCACACAACTTAAATACCAGGCAGAAACATCCCCCATAAAATGATGATTGTGGGAACCGATGCGCTTGCCCGGTTCCGCAAACCGCTCCCAAACCGTTGTTTCACCGCGGTAAATCATATTGGCATATGATGGGTGGGTAGGCTTGGTAATCATACTGTATGCCAAGTCGGTATGTCCATATTGGCTAAGCACGTGGAAGATGGTGCGCAGTCCCAAAAATCCGCAGTCAAAGGAGCCGCCTTTTGCGTTAATGCAGTCAACAAGGCAGTCAACCGCTTTTTGCTTTTCACCCTCATCAAAAACCCCTGCATATAGCCCTAATGCCTGTGAAGTTTGGCAAACAGTGTAGGTAGGCTTGCGAAAGGCTTCGGTTTTGCCTGCGGTAATTATACCGTCCTTGTTATATTCTGCTCTTATAGCCTTTCGCAAAGCTTGACGGCAATTTTCAAACCACTGTGCATCGACCTTTCTGCCGATACGCTTCAGCATAACTGATGCCATTCGGCAACACTCCATAAGCACAGCAGAGCAAGTGTAACCTAAAGGAGAGGAATAGGTTGCCGCCTCTTTGTCAACGGGGAGCCAATCACCCATTCCGCTTTCAACAATGCCACGCTGGTCGCGGTTTTCCATATAATAAGCCATATTTTTAAGCATACTGTGGGCGTTTTCGGTTATAACCGACTCATCCCCCGTAAAACGATAGATGTAATATGGCACCTGATACAGCGCACTGTCCCACACGGGACTGTCTCCCATACCGCCTGCAGAGGGCACAACCAAGGGGATTCTGCCTGCCTCGTTTTGTGCTTGCCTTACGCAAAAAAGCCAATCTCTCATACAGTTTTCTGCGCCAAGATTATAAAGATAATGCTCGGCAGATATCGCAACGTCACCTGTCCATCCGTTTTTCTCGCGGTGGGGGCAATCGGTGATAATATTGACCAGATTTGACTCGTCACTGCGGCGGCAGGCGTCAAAAATTTCGTTAGAAATTTGGTCAGAGCAGGTAAAGGTTGCCTTTTCGGTAACCAGGTTGTGCAGAACAACGTACTCAAGCAAATCGGGGGTTGCTTGCTCCTTTGTGATGCCGTAAACATAACAGTATCTGAATCCGTGATAGGTAAAAGGAGGAATGAAAATTTCTTCCTCATCACTGCCGCAAACGTAAACGTCACGCTGACAGCATCCGTCGGGGTAAACGTCAACGTTTATGTAGTCAACAAAGCCCTCAAAAAGCAATTCGGAAAATTGCATTTCTATTCGCTGACCTTTTTTACCTTTTATTTTCAGGCAGGGCACACCGCTGTTGTTTTCACCAAAATCATAGATATATCCGCCGCTTGTGGCACTTTTGCCCATTACGGTTTCACCGTTATACAGCCTTTTGGTAAAGGGGTCGCGCATACGGTAATCACGCAATGCACCCGGTCGAACAGACTTGGCTCTTATCCGACGGATTTCTTTTACAGGTTCGCAAGTGGTAAGTCGTCGCGCACCCTTGGGCTGCGGAGCCATTTGAGCCAAATACCAGTCGTTGCTTGGCGGATTGCTCATATCACAAAGAACACCCACCCGCAAATCATCAAAAAGAATTTGTGAGGGCTGCCACAGCATATCTTCTGCAGTGAATTTAAGGTTTCCGCATTCAAAGCCCAAAGCAAAGGATGGAGCGGCGCACCGATTGGTGTGACCCCATATTTTACCGCTTAAAGGATTGCTGAATCCGTTGCCAAGCATTACCTCAAGAGTGTTTTCGCCAACTTTAACAAGGTCAGTCAAATCATATTTATCAAAAAAGACGGCGTCGTCAGGGTTGGAAATATAAGGAGCAAGATAGCCCTTAGTTATCCTTTTACCGTTAAGATACAGCTCATAAAAACCTGTGGCACCAATTAAAACCGACACCGCTGAGTGATTGCCGTCTATGGTAAATGTCTTGCGGAATATTGGAGCAGGCACCGCCTTTTCATAGGTAGCGCAATCTCCGTTTGCCCAAACGAAGTTTAGATTGTGCATAGCAAACACCTCTTTTTATGCCAATATATCACCTGATTTTTGAAATGTCAATCAGTTGTGTTACATTAGTGTTCAGGTTGCGACAAGTGGTAAGTTTTTTACAAAGGCAGGTTAAGTTTTTACAACAAAAAAAGACCTTGATGATTTCTCATCAAGGTCTTTAACTTTAACAATTACTTCTTGCTTTTAGCAAGCTTCTTTGCATCAGATGCTTCTTTCCACTTAACCCAAATGGCAGGAGCAAGGCAGATTGATGAATAAGCACCACTTGCCAAACCGAAGCAGAGAGGCACAGTCAGACTGCGCAAAGATGCGATACCGTTAATTTCGCAAACGATAAGCACGATTACGATTGAAAGCACGGTTGAAAGGTTGGTCATAACGTTACGGCTGAGCACCTGATTGTTTGACATATTAACCAAGTTGCCAAGTGCTTCCTTGTTGCCGTAAATACGCTTGTTTTCGCGAATACGGTCAAACACAACGATGGTACTGTTAAGTGAGTAACCAAGCAAGGTCATAACAACTGCAATAAAGTTTGCATCAATAGGCAAGCGGAAAATAACCGCTGCGGCAAATGCAATCAAAATATCGTGAAGCAGAGCAACCATTGCAGAGGTACCTGCCAACCAACCGCCGATTTTACGGAAGCGGATGGCGGTGTAGATGATAACAAGCAATGCGGCAATTACAACTGCAACAAGGCACTTTGCAAAGAAGATAATACCAACGCTGGGAGATACGCTAAGAACCTCTTCCTGCTTGATTTTGTTATCTTTAAAATCCTTGCCGGTAAGCTTGTCGGTAAGCTTGTCAATAAGCTTGGTGTCAAGGGCATCCTTATCTGCCAAAGAAACAACCAGCTTTTGAGAGTCGTCGCTAACGCCTGAGGTGGTGGTAACGCTTACCTTTTTCTCGATGGTGTCGGCGGCAATCTGAGCGATTTTGTCGGTATCAATCTTGCCGTCGTATGAATAGGTGATTTTTGTACCGCCGCTAAAGGTAATGTCAAGAACGGGGCCAAGCACCAAAGCAACGATAAGTCCGATAAGAATGACTGCAAGAGAGCCAATTACAAACTTTTTAAGGTTGCCAACAAATTCAAACTTCTTATTCAGCATTCTTAACACCTCCATAAAGCCAGGGCTTTCTCATACACTTGAACTTTGAGATGCTGCCCAGCATAATCTTGGATGCGAACACGCCCATGATGAAGTTGAAGATAACACCCATAAGCAATGTGTATCCGAAGGAGTAAACGGTGCCTGAAACTGATGCACCGAACAAGCCGATGATGGGGCTGAAAATCTTTGCAAACAGGTTGTCGGAAGGACCGAAGCAGCCCATAAGAACGATAGCAACAAGAATGTTGGTTACGTTACCGTCAACGATTGCAGACAGTGAGTTTTTAGAGCCGATTTGGATTGCAGAGGTAACGGTGCGGCCTGCACGCATTTCTTCTGTAATACGCTCGGCAGTAATAACGTTAGCGTCAATACCCATACCGATTGAAAGAATCATACCTGCAATACCGGGGATGGTGAGGGTAAAGCCTTCGGTACCTGCAAACAGACCTGAAGCGCAAGCAATCATACCTGCAACCTGACCTGAAAGGGAAAGGGCTGCCACAACACCGGGCAAGCGGTATCTTACAATAACGATAAGGCAAACAACTGCAAAGGCGATAAGGCCTGCAATAAGCATTGCGTTAAGTGCCTCGGCGCCAAGGGTTGCACTGATAACCTGCAACTTAGAGTCGTCAACACCCATTGCAAAGGGAAGTGAACCTGCGTTAATGGTGTTTGCAAGGTCAACACAGCCGTCGTAGTCGGGGCCTGTAATGGTAGCCTCGCCGTTATTGATAACGTCGTTAACGGTGGGGGCAGAGATTACCTGACCGTCCATACAAATGGCAATTTGCTGGTTAAGATAGGTTTTGGTGGCTGATGCAAACTTGCTTCTGCCCTCGCTTGTAAGCTTTAACAAAACGTAGGGTGAGCCTTCCATAACCTCGGCAGAGGCAGAGGCAACGTGCTTGCCCTCAAGCACAACCTTGTTTTTATCGTATGTACTGCCGCCGCAGAATTCAAGCAGAGCGGTTTCGCCAAGCTCTTTGATAGCAGTTGTTGCATCAAAGCTTTCTTCACCTGCTTGCCAAGGGAAGCGGACGATGATCTGCTTATTGGCAGTGTCGATAGAAGTTTCGTAATCGGTGATACCTTTATTTATAAGACGGGTATCAATAATCTTTTTAGCCGACTCAAGTTGGCTTTCTGTGATTTTGTCGGTGTTTTTATCGGTGGGGGCAAAAACGGCTTCAACACCGCCTTGGATATCGATACCCCAGCGAATATCACCGGCGCTTTTAAAATAGACAATTTCTTTGTCGCCGTAGTAATTCTTTACGCCGAAGAATGAAACGACTGTCAGCGCAACAATCAATATGGCAACAACGAAAAACCAGCATTTGCTAAGTTTCTTTTTCATTGACCTATTTTCCTCCTTACTTTGCATTTGCGGATTTACACCGCTAATAGACCTATTATATTAGATTTTGACCTAAAAGTCAATTTCTTTAGTGCTTATTATACTGTAAAAATTTCTTAATAAAATTTATACACCTTGTTCAATAAGCATTTCGCAGGTAGCAATCTTTACTGCGGTAGTAAAAATCTTCATAGCCTGTCTTAACTCGTCAACGGGCGGGAAAGAGGGAGCAATACGAATATTGCTGTCTAGAGGGTCGTTGCCGTAGGGGTAGGTAGCACCTGCGCTTGTAAGCACAACGCCTGCCTCTTTACAAAGCTCAACAACACGCTTTGCACAGCCGGGCAGAGTGTCAACACTGATAAAGTAGCCGCCGTTGGGATGATTCCAAGCTAAAATATCAAGGCCGCCAAGACGGTCGTTTAACATATCAAGCACCATTCTGAACTTGGGCTCAAGAATTTCGGCGTGGTGGCGCATATGACTTTCCAACGACTTAAAGTCGGGGAACATACGGGCGTGGCGCAGCTGATTGATTTTATCGTTACAGATGGTCTGCACGCTCATACGCTTTCTTATAAGCTCACGGTTGACCTTGTTTGCGGCAACGCAAGCAATACCGCCGCCTGCAAAGGTAACCTTGGCAGTAGAGGCAAACTCAACAACCAAAGAGGGATTGCCTGCCTTTTTGCATTCTGCAAGTATGTCAATCAAATGGTCGTCTGCGCTGACAAGGTGAATGGAGTAGGCGTTATCCCACATAATTCTGAAATCCTTGGCGGCAGGCTTAAGATTGGCAATGCGGCGCACCATATCGTCGCTGTAGGTGATGCCTTGGGGGTTAGAATACTTGGGCACGCACCACATACCCTTAACAGAGGGGTCCTTTACAAGACGTTCAATTTCTTCAATATCGGGGCCGTCGGTATCCATAGCCACGGGAATCATTTTGATGCCAAAATGCTCGCAAATGGCAAAGTGGCGGTCATAACCGGGTGACGGGCACAAGAACTTAATCTCGCCCTGCTTGCACCAAGGCTCTTCACCAAGGCCTGAAATCATTGCCTGAGCAATAAAGTCAAACATCATATTAAGGGATGATGAGCCGCCGATTATTACCTTTTCTTCCTCGCAACCGAGAATTTGAGCAAAAAGACGCTTTGCTTCGGGGATTCCGTCGGGGCCGCCGTAGTTGCGGCAGTCAATGTTGCCCTCGGCAATAGGATTGTCGTGAGAGGTCACCTTGTCAAGCAGACCCATGCTAAGACTAAGCTGGTCCTTGCAGGGCTTACCTCGTGACATATCAAGACTTAATTCAAGTGCCTTAAAAGCCTCGTGCTCGGCAGTTGCCTCGCTAAGCAGTGCCTTAAGCTCTGCCTCGGAACAGTCAAGGTATCGTTTTTTCATTTAATTCACCTCAGAGTTGGTTTAAGGATTATCTGTCTATTTTAATATATTTTTATTATAAATACAATACCTAATTTTATCACTGTGCGATTATTATGAAAAAATGACATTTTCGCCTTGACATATTAGGCACAATGTAATAAAATGTAAAATGATATGGTATTGGTGTAATTATGCCTATGGCGAGGCAAGCACACTACTACATATTGGGTGAACCCGCAGCCCAACAAATCCATTAAATTGCGGTTTTTTATAAAGGAGGTGCACTTAAAAGTGCCAACAATTTCATTAACAATCGCTATTATTATTGCGGCTGCCGCCGCAATAGTTGCCGCAGTTATTGCCTTTTTAAGCGGTGTTTCTTACCGCAAGCGTAAGGCAGAGGCCACTATCGGCTCTGCTGAAGCAGAGGCAAAACGCATCCTTAACGACGCCTACAAAGGCGCCGAGGCAAAGAAAAAAGAATCTATTTTAGAAGCAAAAGACGAAATCCACAAAATGCGCAGCGAAGCCGACCAGGAAATTCGCGAGCGCCGCAACGAAGTAAAACAGCAAGAACGCCGCATTGTTCAAAAGGAAGAATCTCTTGACCGCAAAATTGAAAATATGGAAGCCAAGGAAGAAGCATTGGCTCAAAAATCCAAGGTCATTGACGAGCGTATGGCAGAGGTTGACCAGCTTAAAAAAGGTCAGCTGGATATGTTAGAGCGTATTTCAGGCTTTTCTATTGAACAGGCAAAGGATTATTTGCTTAAGTCTTTGGACGAGGAGCTTACTCACGAAAAGGCTTTGCGCATTATGAATCACGAACAAAAGCTTAAGGACGAGTCGGACAAGCTAGCTGCCAAGGTTATATCTCAGGCAATTCAGCGTTGTGCCGCCGACCATTCAAGCGAGGTTACAATCTCTGTTGTTGACCTGCCCAACGACGAAATGAAGGGAAGAATCATCGGTCGCGAGGGCCGTAACATCCGCACCCTCGAAACCCTTACGGGCGTTGACCTTATTATTGACGATACTCCCGAGGCAATCACCCTTTCAAGCTTTGACCCCATTCGTCGCGAGGTTGCCCGTCTGTCCCTTGAAAAACTTATTCAGGACGGCAGAATTCATCCTGCCCGCATTGAAGAAACGGTTGAAAAGGCTAAAAAAGAGGTTGAGCGCACCATTCGTCAGGAAGGCGAAAACGTTGTGCTTGAAACGGGCGTTCGCAATCTGCACCCCGACCTTGTTAATCTGCTTGGCCGTTTGCACTACCGCACAAGCTACGGTCAAAACGTGCTTAACCACGCTCGCGAGGTTGCCTTCCTTGCAGGACTTATGGCTGCTGAATTGGGTGAGGACGTTTCTCTTGCCCGCCGCGCAGGCTTGCTCCACGATATAGGCAAGGCTCTTGACCACGAGCACGAGGGCACACACATTCAGCTTGGCGTTGACGTTGCCAAGAAGTATAAAGAAAACGAGGCGGTTATCCACGCCATTCACGCCCACCACGGTGACGTTGAGGCTAAAACCGTTATCGCATGTCTCGTTCAGGCTGCCGATGCTATCTCTGCCGCCCGTCCCGGTGCTCGCAGAGAAAATATCGAAAGCTACGTTAAGCGACTTGAAAAACTTGAGGAAATCGCCAATTCCTTCAACGGTGTTGAAAAGTCCTTTGCAATTCAGGCAGGCCGCGAAATTCGTATTATGGTTAAGCCCGACGTTATCAGTGATGACCAAATGATGCTCACCGCTCGCGAAATCGTTAAAAAGATTGAAAGCGACCTTGAATATCCCGGTCAGATTAAAGTCAGCCTTGTCCGCGAAAACCGCGCAGTTGACTACGCAAAATAAAATGATACAAAAAACCATTGTCCGTTGGGCAATGGTTTTTTTAATGAATTGATGCTTTGCATCACGAATTGGCTAACGCCGTGAATTCTCGCTAACCCTCCATAAATTGAATTGCAGTGTGCAATTCATTTGGGTCAAATTTCGCATAAATCAAAATCTTTCTGTCAATAATAACCTTGAATTAAAAACAGAAAGGTCAAAATTATGAGCAATATGCGATTTACTCACGCTAAACCTACAAAATCAAAGGGACTTTATATAATTGCGGCGCTTTGCCTTGTAGCAGTGGGAGCCGCCGCCTTTGTTGGCATAGACAGAGGGATTGCACCCGATTCAACCGCGCAAAACTCTTCAGTGGCAAGCCAACCCTCCTACACCTTGCCCCACAAGGACTACGGCGCAATGGATGAGCAGGCACCCTCCTCAAAAGAGCCTGACAAAATCACCTCTACGCAACCCACTCCCACGCCACAGCAGGAGCAACAGGCGGTGGAAACGGTGACACAGGCGGCAGGCTTTTTCGTTTACCCTGTAACAGGTGAAATTATCAAAGATTTCAGTGACACCAAGCTGCAATATTCTCTTACCTACAAGGATTGGCGTATGCACAGGGCGGTTGACATCAAAGCCCCTAAGGGTGAGAGCATCAACGCCGCAGGTGACGGCACCGTTATTGATATTTACGAGGACGCTCAGTACGGCAAAACGGTGGAAATCAATCACGGCAACGAAATTGTTGCCATTTACAGCGGACTTGACCAAGTAACCGTTGCCGTCGGTGACGTGATTGCCGTCAATATGCAAATCGGTACTTTGGGCAAAATCCCTTGCGAAAGTGTAGAGACGTCTCACCTCCATTTTGCCGTTAAAAAGGGAGAAGAATTTATATCACCTTTAAGCATAATCGGGGTGTAAAAGAGGCTGATTTTGGGTCTTTTTGTCTAAACTTTCCTTGTAAGGCAGAAGACTTTATATCTCCCCTTAGCATAATCGGAGTGTAAAAATAATATACTGTAAAACCGCCTGCGTGGCACATATCGGGGATAGGCGGTTAGAGGAGCAGGCGTATTTATACGTCGCTCCTCTTTTACTTTGTGTTGTAATGTGTGTTGGTGTGTGTTATAATAAGAAAAAGCTTGTTGTTATGCAGAAAATTAAACTTGTGGAAACGACTTCCACAAGTTGCAGTCGTAGCCTCCCTCTGACGAGGGAGGTGGCAAAACTTTAGTTTTGACGGAGGGAGAGAATATGAAACAGTATAATAGAGCCAATATCCCTCTTGCAAAAGCTTTAAGAAAAAATATGACACCTTGGGAACGAAAACTTTGGTATGAGTTTTTAAGATATTACCCCATAAGATTTCAAAGGCAAAAAGCCATAGGAAATTATATAGCAGATTTTTATTGTGCAAAAGCAAGACTTGTAGTTGAACTTGACGGTGGCGGGCATTATACCAATGAGCAAACGGAAAGGGACAGAGTTCGCACAGAAGAGTTAGAAGAGATGAATTTAACGGTTTTAAGAATTTGCAATTTAGATATTGACCGTAATTTTAGCGGTGTATGTGAATATATAGATTTAGCTGTTAAAAAATCTCTCCCTCAGTCAGCTTCGCTGACAGCTCCCTCGTCAGAGGGAGCCAAGGGCTAATTTGTCT
>JAFQWE010000005.1 GCA_017407645.1 Clostridia bacterium
AACCTATCTCAAAAATAAGAATATTAAGTGATATTGTGAGACGGGTCTCACAGTGATATTCTTTAGAATACCTCGCCAAAGGCGAGATATTTCTAAAGAGTGATATTGAAATCTTACTATTTCAGTGATATTATATTCGCCCCAAAAACTCGCGAAGCGAATATAACTTGGGCGTAGCCCAAATAACTGCGAAGCAATACAACTCGCCTTTGGCGAATATAACTGTGGCACCTTCCTTACGGAGGGTGCCACAACCGAGTCGGGTGTTTTCATATCCTATTATTCAAATTCGCCGGAGGCTTGCATTTCAAGGAATTGCTGATGGGTCAGCAGCACCGAACGGGGCTTTGCGCCCTCAAAAGGACCTATTATTTTGCGTTCTTCAAGCTGGTCCATAATTCGCGCCGCACGGGCATAACCAAGCTTCAACTTGCGCTGAAGCAGAGAGGTGGATGCCTGACCTGCCTCAACAACGCACTCAATAGCCTTGGGAAGCATCTCGTCAGCCTCACCGCCTGATTCACCATCGTCGGCATCAGCCTTTTTCTTTTGACTTGCAAGGGATGCCTGACGCTCAATCTCTTGCATAACGGCATCGTCGTAGTTGCCGTTTGCAGACTGCTTGATAAAGTCGGCAACCGCCTTAATCTCGCGGTCGCTTACCCAACAGCCTTGAATACGGGTGGGCTTGCTTGTGCCGGAGGGGGAGTAGAGCATATCACCGTAGCCGATAAGACGCTCGGCGCCCTGCATATCAAGAATAATTCTTGATTCAAGGGGAGAGGACACCTTAAGAGAAATACGGCTTGGAATATTGGCCTTAATAAGACCTGTAATAATATCTGCGCGTGGGCTTTGGGTAGCAATAACAAGATGCATACCTGCGGCGCGAGCCATCTGAGCCAAACGGCAGATATAATCTTCAACCTCTTTGGGAGCCGCCATCATCAAGTCGGCAAGCTCGTCAATGAAGATGACAATCTGCGGTAACTTCTGCATACTGTCGTCTTTTTCGGCAAGCTCGTTATATCCCTCAAGATTACGCACGTCGTATTCACTGAGCAGCTGATAGCGGCGTAGCATTTCCGACACCGCCCAACCAAGAGCACCTGCGGCTTTTCGTGGGTCGTTAACCACGGGAACAAGCAGATGAGGGATGCCGTTATAAACCTTCATTTCAACGGCTTTAGGGTCAATCATAATCAGCTTAACCTCGTCGGGACGGGCTTTATAAAGAATAGACAAAATCAGTGAGTTAAGACAAACCGATTTACCTGAACCTGTGGTACCTGCAATAAGAAGGTGAGGCATCTTTGCAATATCCATATAGCAATCCTCACCGGTAATGCTCTTACCCAAAACGCCTGTAACAAGGCTTTTTGCATCAGAGAAGGTGTTTGCTTCAATAAGACTGCGCAGTGCAACCGAGCTTTTTGCCTTGTTGGGCACCTCAATACCGACGGCGGCTTTGTTGGGAATAGGAGCCTCAATTCGCACGCCTGCAGTAGCAAGGGAAAGGGCAATATCATCGGTAAGGTTGGCAATTTTGCTAATACGCACGCCTGCGGCAGGCTGCAGCTCGTAACGGGTTACAGAGGGACCGCGGCTTATATTTACAAGACGGGTTTCAACGCCGAAGGAAAGAAGGGTGTTAACCAACTTTTCTGCGGTGGCAGTCATTTCGGCGCGAATGTCGGCATAGTTCTCGTCGTTTGCTTTGTCAAGCAATTCAATAGGGGGATAGCGGTATTCAATCGGCTCTGCGGCAACGTCACTGCCCTGCTCAACGTCAAAGTCAAAGTTTTCCACTTCTTCTTCGATGGTAGTTGCAGGCTCCTCCTTGTCGCTTTCGTCGGCAACCACTGTAATCTCGCCTGTAAGAGCATCTAAAATATCAGGGCTGACGATGGGTGCATTCTCTTGTACGGGAGGCTCGACAGCAACGTCTTCACCTGCATCGGTGACGTCAATATCAATCTTTGACTTGCCGTTAAAGGAGTCAACCACCTTTTTGCCTTTTTTTGCAAGGTCTTGAGGGTCGGCAGGCTCAACAACGGGGTTAGGCTCGCCCTCAACGGGAACGTCAAAGGGATGTCTGCCCGGAGTAACGCCGACTTCAACCTTTTCGGCAGCCTTTGCTTTGCGCTCGGCATCACGCTCCGCCTTGCGCTCGTAAGCCTCTTCAGCGGCATCGCGGATGTGCTTTGCAGGGGTCTGAATAGCCTTAAAAAGAGAAAGCAGGGTGGTGCCTGTGAATATCATAACAAAAACGAAAGCAAGAATTATAACGGTGATTTTTGCCGCTAAATCACCAAAAGCGGTATAAAGAGCGCCACCGGGAAGCGCACCTAAAAAGCCACCGCTAAGGGTACCCGTGGAGCCTGTGGTGTAAGCGCTTACAAGGTGCTTCCAAAAGGTTTCGTCAGCGGGATGCTTGCTGAAAACGTCCACCAAAGCGGCGGCAATAAGCATAAAACCGCCGATAACGGTGCTTCGGGCGGCAATAGATTTGCCCTCACGCTCGGTAGCAAGAAGCACGGCAATATATCCTATTAAAATGGGCGCTAAATAAGCATTCCAACCGAACACACCCAAAACGAATGAGTGCAGTCCCGTCCAGACACGCTCGCCCTTAACTATTGCCATAGCCAAAAGGAGAAGTGCCGACGCAAACAGAACAATGCTTGCTATGTAACGGCGTTGCTTATTGTTGGCCTTTGATGAGGCTTTTTTGCTTGAAGCAGAAGAGCCTTTTTTCTTTGTCTGTGGCATTTCAATCTCCTGTACTTTTTATTTTGTAATATTTTCAACAATGCTTGCGATTATAACAAGCAAACCTGCTATACCGCAGTAGTATGAAAAGATGATATAGCGGTTTTTCTTAATAAGCCAGATAAACGTTTTGATAGCGGCAATGCCTACAAGGGCGGCAACCACAATGCCGATAATAGTAGGCAACCAATCAATACTTCCAAGTCCCTCTGTTTCAAGGGCGTCTTTAAATTCAAGCAAAGCCGCGGCGGCAACTGCAGGAATAGAAAGCACAAAGCTGTACTGGGTGGCGTAGCTTTTTTCAAGACCAAGGGTCAGTGCGGTGGCAGTGGTGGTGCCGCTTCGTGAAAGACCGGGAAAAACGGCAACCGCCTGACCAAGACCGATTACAACGGCATCCTTTACGGTGGCGCAGTTGCGAGTTTTACGGCTTTCGTCAGAGGTAATCTGGTGAGCGGCAATCATAAGCACTGCGGTAATAAGAAGCATAACGCCGACTACCCAAAGAAGTTGAGGATAATCTTGCTGATTGGATACCTTTTCGATGCAGTCTTTAATATTCTGACCGTTACCGACGGGGATAAACATAACCAAAAGCATAGCGCTTGAAATAATCATCATAAAGATGGTGCGACGCTCAACATTCATATTCTTAAATGAGAATTTGCCCTTGAAAACGTCGCCAATCATACGGCAAAACTCAATTATAAGAGCGGCGATAGTTTTGCGATACACAAGGCAAACGGCAAAAAGAGTGCCAAGGTGAAGCATAACCGAAAACATTGCGCCCGAAGTGGATGAACTGCCGAAATAGTGCTGATAAATGGCAAGGTGGCCACTGCTTGAAACGGGCAAAAATTCGGTAATGCCTTGAATTATGCCTTGAAAAATAGCGTTAAGAATATCCATCATAATATGTACCTCCGCAGTAAAAGGGGAGGGCTACTCCCCGTCAATTAACTTGTAAAGAGCATCTATTGCGTCACTCAGACCGCCCAAAGAGTCAATAAGTCCGTATTCTACCGCCTTTTCACCGTCAAGGACAGTACCCACGTCGGTAACAAGCTCACCCGTATTCATCATAAGAGTGGTAAACTTATCCTTGTCAATAGAGGAGTTGGCGGTTATAAAATTGGTTATGCGCTCTTGCATACGGTCAAAGTAAGAAAGAGTTTGGGGTACCCCAAGCACCAAGCCGTTCATTCGCACGGGATGAATAGTCATCGTGGCGCTGGGTACGATAAAGGACTTTTTCGCCGATACCGCCAAGGGCACGCCAATGGAGTGACCCCCTCCAAGCACCAAAGAAACGGTGGGAGTGGTCATACCTGCAATAAGCTCGGCAATGGCAAGCCCTGCCTCCACGTCACCCCCTACGGTGTTGAGTAGGATAAGCAGTCCGTCAACGGTGGGGTCTTCTTCAATAGCTACAAGCTGAGGAATAACGTGCTCGTACTTGGTGGTTTTGTTTTCCTCAGGCAAACAATAGTGACCCTCAATCTGACCGATAACGGTAAGGCAGTGAATCGACCTGCCCTTATCACTAACTGTGACCGAGCCCGATTTTTCAATCAAATCCGTCTGGTCAAGGGATGCAGTGGTGCGACTGTTATCGGCATTATCCTTGTTTTCATTTGGTGTGTTAGGTAAAAAATCCTTTGTACTCATACATTTCTCCTTTAAACTTTTTAATAGTTTTTCAGAAAAAATGTATATAATACATCAATATGTAATTGTAGCACAAAAATGTTGTTATGTAAAGTAAATTTTTGACTTTTCAAAGCAAAAGACCAAACCGCAAAAAACAAGCTCGTTTTTGGTGTGGTTTGTAGGGGAGGGGTATCCCCTCCCGTAAAAATCAACGAGCTATGCATAAAAAAACACCATCCGCTATGCGAATGGTGTTTTATCTTAATCCTCCAGAGCACTAATAACAATTTCGCGGTGGCTTTCGCAGGTAATAAGGTTAAGGGTTTTAAGTCGTTTTGCCTTTTTAAGAAGCATTTTTTCAAGAAGACTTGGCGCAAGCTTGCACAGCACCTTGTGAAAAAGACTGTTTCCTGCAAGACTGCGGGCAATATAAAGAGCGTTTGCCTTTGCCTCTTGCTTTAGCCGTTTGGCAACAAAATCTTCATCCTTAATTTCTTCACTGCGCTTAAGAAAGCCGTCAATGATAGCCTGAGCCTCATCACCCTCTGCCGCCTTAAGAGTACCGCTTGCCTTTGATAGCGGCAGATACTCCACCTCTTTTGTGAGGGTGTCAACCTTTATAAGCAGGCTGGTATTCCAATACTCGTCACTTTTGCGGTCAAAGACAAAATTTCCCTGACCGTACACGATTTTGCCGTCTGAATAGTCTTCATAGCAGCCCACACAGTGAGTATGCTGACAGACAACAAGGTCTGCCCCCTTTTCCACTAATTTGCGGCAATTTTTCTGCAACTGAGGCAGGGGATAGCGGTAAAATTCGCGGCCGCCGTGGTAAAGCACAATCACAAAATCGCACTCTGCCTTTAATTTTGCAATGCGGTCGGGACATTCCAAGGGGTCAAAGGGGTTTGCACCCAATTTGTCACCGCTTGCAATGGAAAATTCGTGCTCGGCACAAGAGTAAACGCCGATTTTTTTGCCGTTATCGTTGATGATATAGGGCTTTGCGGCATCGGTAGGTGTGCCGCAACCCAAACGGGCAATATTTTCCCCGTCAACCGCCTTAAACGTGGATAAAATGCCCTGCTGACCTTGGTCTAAAATATGATTGTTAGCCATTGAAAGCAGGTCGGCGCCCAAAGCCTTGTAGCCTTTTACGGCGGCGGTGGGTGTAATCAGATGAGGTCCGTTTTTGTTAATGGGATTAGCCTCATCGCAAAGGGGAGTTTCAAGATTATAAATGCGAAAATCCGCGTCCTTAAGCCAATTTACCGCCTTTTCACCCACAATAGCAAGGGCATCCCCTTGTTTAAAAGCAAGGATGTTTGTCTGAGTAGGCACCAGGTCGGCGCCGATAATAATTCTCATAAAAAGTACCTCGTTTTAGGCGGAAGTTTAATCCAATCGCCCAATTTTTCATCCCACTCGTCAGGTTCAAAGGGCATAAGACCACTCCAATGGCAAAAGGTCAACTCGCCGAAATAAACCTTGCCGTTAACCTCGTAAAAGTCAACGCGCACGTGGGGAATTCCCTTTGACAGCTTGCTTGCAAGCTCTTTCATAAGTTCAAAATTTTGAGGCTTTGCAGGAGGGATTTTTGCATTTGGATGACCGTTGATAAAATCAAGATGATTAAAATCGCTGTCAAAAAAGTCAAACTTCGTTTCGCTGTCTTTTTCTTGCCTTTCGGTAGCAATAAAGAGCATTGTTACGTCGCCGTCAAAGGCAAAAAACTTGTAATCCCGCAAATCCTTGGTGGTGTCATCCTCCATATATTGCTCGGCAATAATACGGGGCTTAACATTTTTATACGCCCACTCACGAGTGTGATAGAAGTACTTGGCTTTCATACTTGCTTCAATCTTTTTTCTTGCCGCCTCTTTATCAAAGGTTGCCTTGTCAGTGCAGATAACAAGTCCGCCGCTGTCGTGGGTGCATTTAAGCACAAATTGATTAGGCAGAGTGTCAAAATCAATCTCGTCAAAACTGTTCCACACGTTAAGAGTGGGGATTATGTACTCCTCACCGATGATGTCGGCAACGTATTTTTTAACCTCGTATTTATCAACCATCATTGAGTATTCGGGACGGCGGTCATATAACTTTAACCACTGTATTTTTTCACTGAAGGTGCGTGGATTTTTAAGATTTAATTTTTTGTGGAATCTTGAATAATAACGCAGTTTAAGATAAAGTGCGTCAGGAATAATATGAGTCATTTTAAGAATGAGTGCTTTAAGCATTAAAATCCCTCTTTTTTCGAAGTTATAAAAACATTATACATCAATTAAAACCCCTTTGTCAACCGCGCTAAAATACCTCTTGAAATATGGAAAAATAACCATTATAATTAGGTTGTATTTTGAAAGAGAGGCGCAACAATGGCACATTTACTTAACTACTTTCTGAACGTTTCAACACAGGTTATAATATTTTTTATACTTATCTGTATCGGCTTTTTTCTGACTAAGAAAAACATACTTACCGCTGACGGCTCAAAGCAGATAACCGATATCGTTATTTATTTTGTAACTCCCTCGGTTATTATCAAGGCTTTTGCAGGCGGCGAGGTGCTTTATTCCCCCGAAAACGTTAACCGACTGCTTGTTGCGGCAGGTGCGGCAATCGCAGTGCACCTTATTGCTTTTTTGGTGGGAATTGCCTTTTTCGGCAACAAAAAAGATGCATATAATAAAATTTACACCGCCTCTGTCCTTTGCAGTAACTGCGGATTTATGAGTTTGCCTCTTACACAAGCCGTCCTTGGTGACCAAGGCGTATTTATCGTAACCGTTTTTGTCGGTGTGTTTAACGTGGTGGTGTGGTCTATCGGTCTTTCTTTGATTTCAGGTCAGAACGTAAATATTAAAAAGACCTTTGTAAACCCCGGCTTTATTCCCGTTTTAATCGGTATAGCAATGTTTTTATGCCGTGTGGATTTGTCGGGTGTTCCTATTGTTATTGAGCCTCTGCGCCATTTGTCCGCCCTTAACACACCTCTGCCTATGATAGTTATCGGCTATTATCTTGCCAAGGCAGGCTTTAAACTCCACAAGGGTGACGGCAAAATGGTGCTTGCAATGATGCTTCGTCTTGTTTTGGTGCCTCTTATCGCCATGTTTATGCTTCGAATGGCTGGCATTACAGGTGACGATTTGACCGCCTGTGTAATACCTGCCTCGGCGCCCGTTGCCGCCATTGTTATGATGCTTGCCGCCAAATATTCCGACAATGCCGAGCAAGCAAGCCGCCTTGTGTCAATGTCCCATTTGCTGTCTGTAATTACTATGCCCATCCTTCTGACACTGTGCAAATATATCGGTGGTTGATATGCAAAAGGTAAATTATCAGTTGCAGCTTGATGGGATAACTGCAAATTTAACGGGCAAACCCTCTTTGTTGCTTCACAGTTGTTGCGGACCCTGTTCAAGCTACGTTATTGAGTATTTAAGCAAGTTTTTCCAAATAACCGTTTATTATTACAACCCCAACATTCATCCCAAAGAGGAATATTTGCACCGCCTCGAAACACAGCGTCAGCTTGTGGAAAAGCTTGGCGGCGCAGTGCTTGTTGAGGGTGAGTATGAGCCATCTCGCTACTTTGATGCCGTCAGGGGATACGAGGATAGTGCCGAAGGCGGTGAGCGGTGTAATCATTGCATTGAGGAAAGACTTGTTCAAACGGCGCAAAAGTGTAAAGAGGGCGGCTACGACTATTTTGCCACCACTCTGACCGTCAGCCCTCACAAAAACGCTCAAATTATAAACCAAATAGGGTTTGAACTTAGTCAAAAATTTGGCATAAAATGGCTCCCATCCGATTTTAAAAAGCGTGAGGGATATAAGCGCTCCATTGAACTGTCGGCAGAGTACGGTTTGTACCGCCAAGATTATTGCGGATGTATCTTTTCACTTCAAAGCAAAAATTGACAGAATAATACTTGCAGTCAAGGTCATACTAACATTGTACTTCAGGAAATGGAGGTATGTACAATGGATTGTAAATGCAACACTTGCATTGAATGCACCGTGGCAAGCTGCCGTCATCATGCAGACAACAACTACTGCATGTTGGATAAAATCCTCATTGGCACTCACGAGTGCAATCCTACTATGGATCAATGCACCGACTGCAAGTCCTTCGCAAAGAAATAATAAAAACGAAGGCAAAAGCCTCTTTCACAATTTTGTGAAAGAGGCTTTTTTTTACTTAGTTTTAAGCCAAGCGGCTATTTCGGTCTGCCAATCCTTACCTGCAGAGGCGTAGTCTACAAGATAAAACTTTTCGCCGGTTCTGTCGGTAAATTCCATTTTAAGCAAGCAAGGCTCACCGTCGGCAATCACGTTGTCTGCACAAATGGTGCCCACAGGCTCAAAATCAAAGATTGAGGATGCATCCTTGCCTAGTCGGGAATCTGCCGCAAGCACAAGGGGACCACGCATCAAAGCAATGTAGTTGTCGTCTTTGTCCTCGTGGTATGCAGTGGTAGCGGCTGCCGCGTAATTATCTCCCGTTGCTTTGGACATATCGGTATAAACCACCGCTTTATCCCATTTTATAGGCAACTGGGTGCGGAGCTTCATATCAAAATCAAGGGTAACAGTGTCCTTTGACCACTCTTTATTGTAAACCGCATAACCCTCGTTTTTGCCCGTCCAAGCAGGGATTCGCACCTTTAATTCAAAGGTAACGGGGCGCTCTGCTTTAACGGCTATTTCAACCTTACTGTCAACGGGATAATCGGTTGTTTGCTCAATTTCAACCTTTACGCCCTTGAAATTCACAGTGGCAGTGCTCTTTTCGAAGAAATTGATTGTGATTCCATTTTCATCTGCGGTTATCATATTTTTCATAAACACGCCTATACCTGCGGAAGAAATGCAAGCGCAACAACCGTAATAACTGTGGTCGGGCAATAACTGCTGACCGCCCACCAACAAGCCCCGTTTTGATGATAAAAGAGGACTGTAACTGTCAACAGGCAAAAGGGTATCCTTAAAATCGGTGTATCCCATCTCATCAACAAATCTTTCGCGCACAGATGAGCTGTGTTTACCCTTGGTATTAAGAGCGCCAAGATAAGCGTTGTAAAAGGATTGCTCCATACAGTCGGCAAAACGGGAATCGGAAGTCATCTCTAAAACACGAGAGCAGAATTTCATCCAGGTAACAGTAACGCAGGTTTCTTGCAAAACCTCCTCCTGCCGTACTGTCTGACGGGCAGAAGTATAATCAAACAATTCGTGGGTTATACCACTGCAACCGATAATTGAAAGCTCGGAATTTGCAATCCCATTGGCAAAGTTAACAACGGCGGTTTTGCACCACTCTTCGCCTGTGACGTAGTAATATTCAAGCAATCCCTCAAAGCATGAAATCATTTCGTATGCCTTTGATACCCCGTACTCGTAGGGTAACAATTTATTTTCATACGCAAGCTTAAAGACGTTGACCTTTCTTGTTCCGCCCTCGTTTACAATGTGGGTAGCAAAGCTTAGATATTTCTCCTCTTTTGTCAGATTGTAAAGCTTTACAATTGGCTCAAGAATAGAGGATGAATTAAGTCCGTACCAAAAACTTGACGTGTGGGTGATTTTAGTCTTGTTTTCACCTTCACCAACGTGCAAAATCACATAGTCGGCACAGCCTTTGATAAACTCAATTATCTGTGATTTAAAGGCGTTATCCTTGCAAATGTCAAGGTAATACTCGCAGGCAAGAATAACGTATTTTCTGCACCACATATCCCAAGCGGTGAATTCATTCTCTCGCAAGTAAGAGGACACTCTGCCGTCACTTTCTGCAGTGGTAAGCATATCCTTTACAGAGTCGGTCAGAAGGTTGTAAAGGGCTTCGTCCTGAGTGTATTCGTACACAAGGCATCCGCCTCGCATCATTTTACCCCAGAATTCACCCCTCCAACCATAGTTTTCACTGTCTGGATGGGTACGATAAACGTCCACAAATTTTGCCCACAGTTCTTTGTCGGTCAGTTGCTTTGACTGAAAAAACTTGGCAGTTTTGTCGGCAATGCCTCTTGTTTTTAGCTTTATCATATTTTTGCCTCTTTCTTAAGCTCACAAATTGGCTGAATTAGTTTTTGCTATATATTCCTTGGGTGAAACACCGATTTTCGACTTAAAAACGTTAGAAAAGTAAAGAGGGTCCTTATAGCCTGAAAGCAGAGCAATATTCTTAACCGACGTAACGTTTTGCTTAATAAGAAAAACGGCGTGCTGAATACGGGCATTGGTAAGATAATCGGAAAAGGTTATGCCCATACTGTCCTTAAAAACACGGGACAAATATTTGCTGTTGTATCCAAAATGGGTGGCAATAGCAGTTAAATTAAGCTTGCCGTCCATAAAATTCTCGTCCACGTACTTTACAATCTCGCTTAAAAGCAGTTGTTCGCCTGTTGACTGAGATGGAACCATCTCGCCCAAGGTGTAATATAGCACGCTTTCGCTGATAAGGTCAAGGTTTTTTTCGCTGGCTTTGATGATTGAACTTTCCCAAAAGGCAACGAGTCCCTCGTATCCGTCAAAAACGCAATTAAGAGGGGTTATACCAAAATGGGCAAAAAGATCTTCTGCGCGACTTCCGTCAAAGGTAATATACATATACTGAATATTGTCAGTGTTTTGAATTTTGTAAGGGATTTGCTTAAATGTAAAGAAAATCTTGCCTGCATTTATTCTTTTTTTACCTTGTTCTGTGGCAAGCGTGCCTGCACCTTGAGTCACAAAATAAATGGTATTGAAGTCGTTGGTGCGAAAAGCCGGTTCCTGTGGCGCATTTTTTTCATACACAAAGGCATAGGTAGTAAGGCTTTGATTACTTTTACCGCTTGCAAATTTGCATATATTTTCGTTATATTTCATCTGCATCACCACGAACATTTTAAAACAAATGCGACTAATTAGCAACACAAAAGTAGAAAAAACCTATGTTTATATAGAAAAAATCTATTTTAATTTAAAAAAACAATGATAAAATAGCCTTGTAACAGGAGGGATGCATAATGGAGGAAATGCAAAGCTACGGACTTCTTACGCTGTCTACCGTAATGTTTGGGTTTATGTTTTGGTTTAAGGATATATTCCGCAGAAATTACGGCAGTGGGCTTTGCGCTACCTACGTAATGAGCCTTGGCGGCGGAATATTCGGATTTATAGCCTTGGCGGTTATAAACGGACTTAAATTTGAATTTTCGCTTTTTGCTTTTATAATGGCTGTTCTTTCTGCTATTAACGCTCTTTTATTCTCTTTTTGCAGTTTAAAGGCATTGGACAAAATCAACCTGTCTTTATACTCTCTTTTTTCAATGTTGGGCGGAATGGCATTGCCATTTATTTCGGGCATACTTTTTCACGGTGAGGGACTTACCATAGGCAAAATCGTCTGCTTTATTTTTATTACCGTCGCTCTTTGCTTGACGGTTAAAAAGGATAACAAAAAATCGGGAACTATTTACTATATCGGCGTGTTTGTATTTAACGGTATGTCGGGGGTAATTTCAAAGGCTTATCAGGCTTTACCCTTTGAAAAAATATCCTCTGCAGGCTACTCGGTGCTTACAGCCCTCGTTGCTATTTTCCTTTCCGCCTTTCTTTTACTTGTAACAAAAGGTGAAAAGCGCAAAATCAATCTGCCCTGTGTTTTCGCAATGGCAGGCACGGGAGTTTTGAGCAGAATAGGCAACTGGCTGCTTTTAGTTTCGCTTATACGTCTGCCTGCATCTGCCCAATATCCTTTTGTAACGGGCGGCACGATGATTGTGTCCACAATCATAAGCCTGTTTGGCAAAAACAAGCCTACCAAAAAAGAAATTGCAGCAGTTATGTTGGCTTTTGCCGCGGTGGTAATACTTGTGTTACTGCCGTCGGATGTAATATTTAAAATCACTTGGAGGTAATTAAAATGAAAAATATAAAAATCGGTATTTTTGGCTATAACCGCGGCGGACATCTGGCAGACAATATCCTTGCTCTTAACGGAGATATAGTTGCCGTTTGCGAAAAAAATGAAAAATATCTCAATCTTGCAAAGGAAAAACTTGGTGATACGGCAACCTATTATAAAGATTTTGACTCATTTATTGAGCATAGCGGAATGGAGGCAGTGCTTCTTGCCAACTATTTCCCCGAGCACGCGCCATACGCTATCCGTTGCCTTGAAAAAGGAATACACGTTTTGTCAGAGTGCATTCCCAACGGCACTATGGCAGAGGGCGTTGCCCTTGTTGAAGCGGCAGAAAAGAGCAGCGCCAAGTATATGCTTTTAGAGAATTACCCCTTTATGCTTTTTAATCAAGAGATGAAAAAGGTGTGCGACGGCGGTTCTTTGGGCAAAATCCTTTATGCCGAGGGTGAGTACAATCATGCGGGCAACGTCTACTCTGAAGACCTGAATGGGCTTTATGACAGTCTGAAGCATTGGCGTCACTACGTGGGCAGAACGTATTATTTGACTCATTCCCTTGCGCCTATCGCTTATGCAACGGGAGCCTTGCCTGTAAGAGTGACCGCTATGCCCGTATATTGCCCTGCACCTTCAGACTGCAACCGTGCATCATACGTGGGGGAACGGGCAGCAATAATCACCACCCTTAACGACGACAAATCGGTTTTTAAGTTTACGGGTTGCGCCACTTTTGGCGGCAGTGATAATTCCTACCGTATTTGTGGTGATAAGGGTACTATTGAAAACGTGCGCGGCTCCGAGGGTAAGATTATGCTCAGATATAATGATTGGACTGTTCCCGAAGGCAAGGAAAAGACAAATTATTATATGCCCGAGTGGGATGATAAAGATGCCGAACTGATTAAGAAGGCAGGTCACGGCGGTGGCGATTTCTGTATTATCCGCGAGTTTTTTGATTGTATCAGACAGGATAAAAAGCCTGTTTTTGACGTTTACTTTGCCACCCGACTGTCGTCAGTAGCAATTTTAGCCCACAGAAGCTTGCTTGAGTTTGGCGTTCCCTACGACATCCCTGATTTCAGGAACAAAGCCGACAGAGACAAGTGGAAAGAGGACACTCTTTCACCTTTCTATTATTCTGACGGCAGAGAACCCTCAATGCCTTGTTGTTCAAATCCTGATTACAAACCAAGCAATCAACAAATTGACAACGTCAAAAAACTTATTGAAAAGTAAATCTATAAGAAAACCTCTTTCACAAATCTGTGAAAGAGGTTTTTATCATTTAAGAATATCAATTTTTTGGGCAACCGACCAAACTCCGCTGCCAAGAATAATGCACACTACAAGCTCCCCAATTGCCACCTCTGCTGCCGTTATCCAAAAGACCGAGGCAAATGCCTCTGTATTAGAAAGAAAGGCAATCTCTGCACCAACAATAAGGGCGTTAGCTACAACGGGGGATAGCATTGCCACAACGGGCAATTTAAAAAGCTGCACCTTTCTGAAAATCCACCCTGCCAGTGCGGCAATCAGGGTTGCGGCAGTGCCGCATATAATATCAACCACGCCAAAGGGACTTGACAGATTTGCCACAAGGCAACCCACCGTAAGCCCCGGTATAGCCGCAGGCGTTGCCGCCGCCAACACACATAACCCCTCTGACAGTCTGAACTGCACAGGGCCGTAAGCCAATCCCATTGCCGCCGACAGATAGGTAAGTATCGCATACACCGCTACAATAATACCTGCCGTTACCGTAAATCGTACCTGTTTTTTCATTTTTCTTCAACTCCGTAGTTTTGATTTTTGTCAGGATTTTGCGAACTGACATGCCTGCTTTGCAGGCATAGGTACCTAAAATATATATCTTGCCTGCAATCGTAGGCTTAGATAACTAAATTAAGATGAGGTTATTTATCCTCTAAATCAAAAGTCTTTGCCAACTTTTTAAAGGCGGGGGTAAATTCTACGTATTTATCAAGGGTCTTATCAAAAAAGCCGATTATAAGACCGTTAAAGGAAGCCATAACGATGGTGCCGATGCCTATACCATTAAAACCACCGAAAAGCACAAGGCTTAAAACAATGGACAAAGCAAGGCTTGACATATCATAGCAAATCTTAAACTTGCCTCGGTCAATGCCGAAATGTGCCGACACACCCTTCACAAAGAAGTCGTACACCTGAGGATAAAGATATGCCTTAAAGAACAGTGCCACTGCAAAAGAGGTAAGCACCATACCAACCCCAAGCAGAGCAATTCTCAGAGGCAGAGCATAACTTCCCGGAGCAGTGATTTCGGGGTTTAAAAAGGGAATAACGGTGCGGAACAAATCAAGCACCGCGCCGTAAACGATACAGTTTAAAAAAGAGGTGAAGTATACAAATCTTACCTTCCTTTTTATGATGCAAAAGGCAATAAACATTAAGCCCTGAAGCACGTATTCCCACTGACCAAAGGTCAAAAAGGGAAACTTCAGACTTAAAATGTAGGCAGGCGCCACCACCATTGAAACGCCCAAATCGGTAGATGCAATCAGTGCCACCGAAAAGGCAATAAGCGCAATGGCAAACAGATAGGTTGCTTCGTTGTTGATTTTGATTTTTTTCATTTTAATTATCCTTTAAGTTAATAAGGGAATTATACTATTTTCGGTATAATTTGTCAATTAAATAAAAAGAATTTCTTTGCCCTGTTTGATAGCATAGTCAAGCGCAATTTTTGTTCCGCTTTTGTGATTGTTGGTACCTGTTTGTTCATTGTAATAAATGACACAGTATTTGCTTTTGTTTATCATTTCATAGTTGCGTTCCACATATGTGGCTTTACCTGCGTGGATAATTTTATCGGGATAATAGGTTTCGTCATACGATTTTAGTAGGTAGGATTTGTATTGGTCGGTTATGGCAGGGAATTCTGCGCGCACATATACTCGCTTTATATGGGGGTGTTTATCTTTGATTTTATTAACCAACTCCAGACACATACTGTCGAAGCGACTTCTGCTACCAAATAAAAAGGTATCTACTTTTTTGATTGTAATTAAGTTTTCAATGGTTTCAGTTACTTTTGCTTTTAATTCTTCCGTCTCGTCTATTGTTCTGTGACCAAAAAAACAGCATATACTCATTTTTAATTTCACTCCAAGTAAATGATTTATTATTTATTATACATAATCATTTACATAAAGTAAATAAACATTTACTTTGAATAAATTTTAAAGTGCATTGTTTCCTTGTAAACTATTGGTATAAGGAGGCAAAATTATGAAAACGGAATTTGCTGAGAAATATATAACTTTAGGTTTGAAAATCGCCTATTACAGAAAAAAGGCTGGTTACACACAAGAATATTTTGCAGAGCTTATTGACAAAAGCGTAAACTTTGTAGGGCAGGTTGAAGGTACCGGTACAGTTCGCGGTGTTTCTCTTGAAACTTTGTTTAAGATTGCACAGGTTTTAAACATTTCGCCCTCTAAACTTTTGGAGGAAGATTAATGTATCAAAGGTAATTGTGTCTATTTAACTGCTTAAATTAGAATTAAAAAGAAAAAATCAAGACTAATACCAATGCAAAATCCAATAGAACAAGACAAAAACCCCACAACCGAGGTTGTGGGGTTTTCGCATAACAATATAACTCGCGAAGCGAATATAACTGTTCTCAAAGAGATAATAAAAAATGCCCTGCATAAGCAGAGCGTTTTTTTGTGTTCGGCAAAGCCGAAATTATCTCTTTGAGAACTGAGGTGCACGACGTGCGCCTTTGAGTCCGTACTTTTTGCGCTCCTTCATTCTGGGGTCACGAGTGAGCAAGCCGGCCTTCTTAAGAGTGCCGCGCAGGTTCTCGTCAACCTGAAGCATAGCACGTGCGATGCCGTGACGGATAGCGCCTGCCTGACCGGTAACGCCGCCACCGGTAACAGTGCAGATAACGTCAAACTTACCTTCGGTGCCGGTAATGGCGAAGGGCTGACGAACGATAAGCTTAAGGGTTTCAAGACCGAAGTAATCGTCAATATCACGGTCGTTGATGGTGATTTTGCCGGTACCGTTAGCAAAAACACGAACACGGGCAACAGAACTCTTTCTTCTGCCGGTGCCATAGAAATAAGGTGTAGACTCGTACATTTAAAGCGACCTCCTTCGGATTAGAATGCCCAGACTTCGGGTTTTTGAGCGGCATGAGGATGCTCAGCGCCTTTAACCACGTGGAGTCTGGTCATGGCCTTGCGGCCGATGGTTGTGTCGGGAATCATACCCTTAACTGCAAGCTCCATAGCGAGCTCGGGGCGGGTAGCCATAAGGGTGCGGTACTTAACAGCCTTAAGGCCGCCAATGTAACCGGTGTGACGATAGTAGTACTTGTTTTCAAGTTTAGAACCGGTGAGTACAACGCTTTCTGCATTGATGATGATAACGTTATCACCGCAATCAACGTGGGGTACAAACTCGGGTCTGTGCTTGCCGCGAAGCAAAACTGCAGCCTCGGCAGCTACGCGACCGAGAGATTTGCCAGCAGCGTCAATGACATACCACTTGCGGCTGATTTCGCCGGCTTTGGGCATATAAGTTGACATATCAGTTACCTCCAAATAAAAATTCTTTTTTCGTGCAGATGTTATGATAACACAACTAAAGGTGCTTGTCAACACCTTTTTTTCAAAATTTTAATCGGCGCCTTTCAATCTCGTTTTATCTCATTTTATCTCCTTTTATCTCTTATTTGCTCACTTTCAATTTTCACTTTTTGCAGGTAAAATTTATGCCTATTGCAATTTTTTCGCAAAAACTATATAATAATGTATATTCTTTTTGGGGGTGAAACCAATGCAAATGCTTATGAGCCACATCCGTGCCGCGCTTCAGCGCTACAATATGATTGAAGCAGGGGATAAAATTGCCGTTGGCGTATCAGGCGGCAAGGACTCTTTGGCGCTGCTTTATGCCCTCAGTGAAATGCGTCGGTTTTATCCTATCCCTTATGAGTTGGTGGCAATCACTCTTGATATGCAGTTTGGCGGCAAGCCTGCCGACTTTAGCAAGATTCAGGCACTCTGCGATAAATTAGGTGTGGAGTATATCATCCGACCTACACAGCTTGCCAAGGTGATTTTTGAAGACCGCAAAGAGAAAAATCCATGCTCTCTGTGTGCAAAGATGCGCCGCGGTATGCTTCACGACGCCGCAAAAGAGGCAGGGTGCAACAAATTGGCGTTGGGCCACCACCTTGACGATGCGGTGGTTACATTTTATATGAACTTGCTTGACGGGGGCAAAATCGGTTGCTTCCGCCCTGTCAGTTATCTGTCCCGCAAAGATTTAACCCTGATAAGACCTATGGTGTTTGCCTATGAGCGCGACGTTTCAAAGGCGGCTCGCAAGTTAGACCTGCCCGTCACCAAATCCCTCTGCAAAGCCGATGGCATCACCGAACGGCAACGGGTCAAGGACTTGCTTAACAGATTGGAAAAGGAAAACGGCTACAGCTCACTCTATCAAAAAACCATCGGCGCTTTGCAACGAGGCGGCATCGACGGTTGGGAGTAATTTTTACAGTTAAACGCTGAATAAAGTCGCAAGCAAAAAACGAGGTGAAATTCACCTCGTTTTTTATATCTTATACAAATTATACAATTGCCTTGCGGAGCCATTCCAAAGTGCACTCCACCATATGCTTTCCTGTCTGACAACTTGCCTCCTTAGCGCTTTCGGCAAACCACTCTGTGTTTTGCGAGCAACGGGAAAGGTCAGCCAAATCAGGATAGGTAGCCATCAGCAAAGAGGTTTCCCATTTGCCTGCATGGTCAAAACCTCCGCATTTAATTTGAGCATCGGCACTTATAAGCGGAATTACCTTTATATATGAGAAGGGGTCGTCACTGCCGCCCAAATTCTCGTAGTATGCAGCATAATCATCGCTTCCCCACCAACCTTTACCAAACCGTTCCTCCATATATTCCATTATAACCTTTTTGGCGGCTTTATGGCAGGCAATGGTCATGGGCATAAGACCTGCATTTTCTGTCTGGTGATGAGGCACAAGATAAATGTTTTTGTGTCCGGCGTCAATCATTGATTTTAATATGCAGTATATATAATCGGCATATACGTCCTCGTCAATATGAAAATGGGAGGGCTTTGCATCGCACACGGCATATGAAGCAACGCCATACCAAACAGGAGGGCAGACAACCATCTCTTTTTCTTTTTCCAATTCTCTCAGGCAACCTGTTACAACCAACGTATCGGTTCCGCAGGAAGCGTGATGCGCGTGATATTCCATTGTTCCTATCGGAATTACAAAAGGTAGGTTTCTGTCTACGGCATCTTGAATCTGGTCAAAGAACATTTCAATCATCTGCATAGCAATAATCTCCTTGCCTTATCAAAAATGTTTTTCGGGGCAAATCAAAGGAATTTCAGGGCTTAACAATTCATAGCCGTTCTCTTTTACAACTATACCCTTTTCCCAACGAACGCCAAAGGTATCTGCAGAAATATAGGTGTCAACCTGATAGCACATATTGGGCTTCAAAATATAGTCAGAACTGGTCTCGCACCAAGGAGCCTCAACCTCTATAATACCTGTGCCGTGAAGAGGACCGTAAACGTAATTATCTTTATATCCGTTTTCTACGTAGTAATTATAAAAGCCCTTTGCAATATCAGCGGCATATACGCCTGCTTTAATTTGCTCCTCGCTCCATTTGTGAGCGTCGCGGCAGAATTGGACGATTTCTTTGCGCTGGCCCTCAAGCTTGCCAAGGCAAATAGGATATCCGATTGCGGCAGAATAGCCGTCAATTTTTGCCGAAAGATTGAGCTGAACAATGTCGCCCTTTTGGAACTCACGGTATGAAGAACGTGAAATAGCGTGGCGTGTTGAAGCCTCAGAGAAAACGTACATAGGAAGTCCTTCGTATTCTGCGCCGTGCTCATAAACTGCCTTTTGTGCAACGCCAACCATCTGCAGCTCGGTCATTCCGGGCTGAATTGCCTTGATAACCTCTTCGGTTGCAATATTGGCAATACGGTAGCCCTCGCGAAGACAGTTAAGTTCATTTTCGCTCTTTACAGAACGAAGCTCAACCATAATTTTACCTGCATCAACAAGCTCTGCCTCGGGGAATGCCTCACGGATTGCGTTATAAATAACTACCGATGTATCCAGGAAGGATGCAATTCCTATGCGAATCTTTTTGCCTGTTACCTTGATGTACTTAAATACGTCGGCAAAGGTGTCGGGCTTAAGTTCAGGATAAGAGGGGTCTGCGCCCTCGCGGTAAGCAGTAAGAACAAAGGTTTTGTCCAATTTATTGCGGTCAGCACCAAAAATAGCAGACTCGGGACCTACCATCAAGGCAGCCTCACCTGTTGCAGAAATAGCTACGCCTGCGCGCTCAAAAAGAGGCCAAAATCCTGAAAAATATCTGGGGTTGGCATAGTCTGCCTCGTTACCGTTTACTATAAGAGCATCCAATCCTTCGCGCTGAAGTATGGCGGCAGCTCTTTTTACTCTTTCTTTATATTCATAATCGGGAATGCAAATTCTTGACATAATCATTTCTCCTTTTTTATTATTCACAGTATCCGGGGGTTGTGTAAAAATTAACCTTTCTGGGCTCGGCTCTGCCGTATTGCGCTACTATCGGCACGTCACTTTCAAGCATAATTGCATACTGTTCGCCCTCAACGGCTGTGTAGTTGCAAAAGTCGTTTGCATTATTTGACCTTAAGCAACGCACCCGCTTTGCGCCAACCTCGGCATTAAAGCAGACAGGATTACGGTCGGTATACAAAAGGGTTATCTTTACGCATGCCTTTTCGTCGCATACGTTGGTAATAATAACCGACTCGTGACCCGGAATCTCGTTATCGCCTACAGGCGGAAGCTCTGCATCAGGAAATATCCACACCTTTTTTCCGTAATTCATTACGTCACCTCCTTTATTTGTATTATATCATTGACAATTCTGCTTTTCTTGTGATATCATCAGTTAAAAAGGTAAATTATTCACTTTTTCGAGGTGATTTAATGCAAAAACTCCATTTCTTTGATAAAAAAAGGCACGGCACCCCTGATTTCCCCGTAGAATATTATTATGTTGATTCCACGCACCCACGTTATCATATGGCTTTCCACTGGCATAACGAATGGGAGCTGGTAAGGGTTAAACAGGGCGAGCTGCTGATAACCCTTGACGATAAACAACGACTTATTAAAGCAGGCGAGATAGTTTTAATACCAAGTGAAACCTTGCACGGCGGTGAGCCTTTTGACTGTGTATACGAGTGTCTGGTTTTTGATATTTATGGACTGTTCGGAAAAATAGATGCTCTGAAGCCCTTGCTTCGCCCCTTTTACAATGCGGAGGTTATGCCTCAGCAGTTTTTTACCGACAACGATAAAGCGGTCGCAGATATTATTGACGTTTTTTCAGAAAAGGATGATTCTACCGTTTTTGCTTTTGAAACGCTGTCAACCGTATCTTGCTTTTTTGCTTGGCTTATAAAGGAAAAGCGTTATCAAAAAACACAAAAAAGCGCAGGTTGTTCATTTAAAATCAAATCGGTGTTGGAATATATTGAAAACCATTGCGGTGAAGAAATATGCCTTGACACACTTGCAAATATCGCAGGAATGAATGCGCGGTATTTTTGCAGAGTTTTTTATGCCGCAACCAAAACCACACCTATGAATTATGTAAACCAATATCGAGTTAACCACGCCGCATTTTTGTTGGAATCCACCTCTGCCGCCATTACACAAATCGGTGTTGATTGCGGTTTTTGTGACAGCAGCTATTTTACAAAGGTTTTCAAAAAATTCAAAGGTGTCACGCCAAAGGTCTTTCGGCAATCGGTACGCAAAAATTAAAGCTATGAAAAAACCGCAGAGGATTAACTCTGCGGTTTTAACGTACGTATTATATAGTGATTAAGCCTTGGTGAACATTGCAAGAATCTGTTCGGGAGTCATATCAACGCCGGTAGCGGTGATAAGAGCCATATACTTGCCGCACTTCTTGAATGCAGAAATCTGCTTGATTTCAATGCCCTGAACAGTCTGAGTGAATGTGAGGCATTTCCAAGATTCGCCTGCAACGGTAGCAGTTGATTCTTGAACGTTTTTAATGGCAGTAGAAGATGACTCAAGATTCTTTTTAGCAAGCTCTGCATATTTATCTTCTGTGATAATTGAGCCGTAAAGCTTGCCAAGATTTTCAAAAGCAAGGGATACGTTGTTGCCGTTAGTGTGGACTGCCATCATATCAAACATAGTGTTTGCTGCTTCAAGGTCAGTGTTGTCACTGTTAAGCTCAGCCATTTGAGCGGCATCATAGAATGCCCAGCCTTCAGGAGCAACCAACTGAACGCCAACTGAGGTGTTTTTGTAGGTGGTACCTTCTACACCGCCAAGGTCAACTGCAACGTCAGCCTCAGAGCTAACCTCGGTGCTGTTGGTAGAAATTGAGCCGCCAACGTCATCAAAGCTTCTGTCATCGCCGCAAGCGGTGAAGCAAAGAGCCATAATAAGAACAAGAACAAGTGCTAAAAGTTTTTTCATTTTTAATTCCTCCAATTTTTTATTTCTTTTATTGTAGCGCATTTATATTGAAAATTCAATATGAATGCGCAAAAAACCGCAAGCCACCCCAAAGGTGTTGCGGTTTTATACATTATATAATATCTGCGGAAATAATCATATATCCGTATTCATTCTGGCAGGGAGCCAAGGTGGTGACGGCAGTAAAGCTGTCCTCACCGCAGGCAACGGCAGAGGTGACGGTAAGAAGACCGTTTTTTTCGCTTACGTTTAATATATCGTGGCGCATATCTTTGGCTTCACATATTTCATCAGCCACAACCTCAACGCTTCTGCCGTAAAGGGTACGGGTGAAAGCCTTAACGTCATCGGCGTTATTGCCAACAACCGACTGTGCTGACTGAGCCAAAGCGCAGTCGTCATAAAGGTCGGCACCGAAAACTCGGTTGAGGGACAGCACCTTGCCGATTACACCAAGGTCATAGGTGACGGTGGTTGCCTTGTTATCGGTAACTGCAACCAATCTTGTGCCTTCAAAATGATTGTTTCCGTTGATAGCAGGTGCGTGGGTAACAGCCACAGTATCCATAACGGGAGCGCCTAACACCAAAACACAAGATATAGACAGCACAAAAGCAAACAAAACCGAAAGAATTGGCAGAGCCTTATACAATTTCATATTCAACTCGCCATCCTTTCGTAAATTTACTACGTTAATAGTATATACCCCGAAAAGATGGTTTGTAAAGAGGATTTTGTAAAATAAAAGTTACAATTTAGAAACTATTTGTAGTGGTTGAGCAATAATTTTAAGAAAAACGGGCAATAAATGTTGTGTACTGGAATATTTTGTCAAATCACCAGTCAAACATAGTCAGTTTGCCCTTGTTTTCGAGCAAGGGATAGTCCCATTGACGAAGCACCTCATAGGTTGCAACGGCAACCGCGTTGGATAAATTGAGGCAACGGGCTTCACTGCGCATAGGGATGCGAACACTATGGGTTGGGTTTTGGTGAAGCAGTTCTTCGGGCAATCCTTTGGTTTCTGACCCAAAGACGATGTAGCACCCGTCGGGGTAAACGGCATCGGAATGGGCGTGGGTGCCTTTTGAGGTGAAATAGAAGAATTCGCCACCCTTGTTTTTTTCAAAAAATTCGTCGTTGTCCTTGTAATATGTAATGTCGAGCAGATGCCAATAGTCAAGACCTGCTCTCTTAAGCTTGGTGTCATCGGGCACAAAACCCATAGGGCCCACAAGATGAAGCCGAGCGCCCGTAACGGCACAGGTGCGTGCAACGTTGCCTGCGTTAGGAGCAATTTGGGGTTGCATCATAACTATATTGAGTGTTGCCATATTGTAACCTCTTTCACATAATCTTGGGGTGATTTTACCACAACTTTAACGAAATTTCAACCGATTAAGGTCTTTGCCTTGAAAAAATCGGAATAAGGGGGTAAAATATAGTTAAGGTGATTAAAATGACCGTCAGAGAAGCTTCATATGCACAGGCAGATGCCATCTTTGAGCTGTACGAGCAAAGCCGTACGGCTTTTCGGCGCGCCCTTGTGGATAAGTGGTCGGACGGCAGACCCGATTTTGACGACGTTTTCGGCTATATTGACGACGGCATTTGTTACACGGTTGAAGAAAATGGCAAGGTAATTGCCGCTTTCGTCCTTGATTTTTCGGGGGATACCGCCTATCGCATTTCACTTGGCTGTCAGTGGGCGGCAGGGGAGTATGGTGTGCTTCATCGGGTGACTGTGGATGAAAGTGCCGACTACGAGGCAACTGTGGGAGCCATCGTTGATTTTTGTCTTAATCGATGCGCTGAAAACGGCGTTGAGGTAATTCGAAGCGGCGCCCATCCTAAAGAAATCCGCTTTGCCGAGACTTTGGTTATGTTAGGCTTCGAGCAGCGGGGCAGATTCCGTACCGCCACAGGTGAAGAACGCCACGCATATTGCAAGGGTAATATATAATAATGTAGGGGATGGCGCTTGTCGACATCCCGTTTTTTATGCAATAAAGCAGAGTGAAAAATCACTCTGCTTTAGCTGTTATATCGGTTTATAATGTTTAAAATTGACTTAACATAGTTTTGAGTACCTGTATGTATTCAAGACGGGTCTCCCTCTCTTATCCGCATCGTGCGGCGGATTTCTTTTGGGGATAACTACACGACCAAGGTCGTCGATTCTACGAACTATTCCTGTTGCTTTCATAAATATATAAATCTCCTTGCTTTACAAATTTGTACTGTTAGTATCTGTAAACACAAGAGATTTATACTGTGTGAATTTACTTTTCGGAGAAAACCTGTTTTATTCTTTATTGCAATTTTTTTGATAGTGCGATGGTGATTCACCAAAGCGTTGCTTGAAGATTTTCGAAAAAATATAGATATCGGAATACCCAACAGAAGTTGCTGTGGTGGTAACACTGTACCCAAGAGAAAGAAATGCTTTAGCTTGTTTCATACGGTGTTCTATTAAATATTGTTGGGGAGAACTCCCCATTCTTTCCGAAAACATTTTGGAAAAATAGGTTCTTTCCAAATGAACGCTTGCTGCTATTTGCGAAATGCTCAAAGGCGTCATATATTGAGAACGAATCAGATTTAGTGCCGCATTAATAGGATCTTCTTTTGTTTGGTTTTCTTCCATTAGAAAGGAAAACAGCTCCCACAGCTGGGCAAGGATAAATTCCGTCTTGCCGTTATGTAGATCATGGCAGACTTTCATATGCTGAAAAATACGCAATGCTCCCGGAATATTGTAGAAATCATTCAGTTGTAGTGGCGGCGTTCCGGTGAAGCCTACCCAAATATACTCCCACGGATCTTCCGCATCCGCTTCGTAATATGTTTCCACAAAGGGCGGAATCACAAACATCATGCCACTTGAAAGCGCATACCGTTTACCGTTGATTTGAAAAATGCCCTTTCCGGAAACAACAAAATGAAAAAGCCAATGGGTACGCGTCGCCGGACCGAAACCATGGGATTTTTCGCAATATTCGTAGCCAAACTGGACCAGATTCACCCCGGCATATTCTTTATTCATGATAATCTCGGAATGCATACAAAGCCCCCAAAACAACAAAATGACAAATTATATATCTTATAATACCATTCTTCCGAAGAAGTTGTCAAGTTATAATAAATACATCTACTATGGAGGTGGCGAATATGAAACTATCTTTTCTCGGTGCAGGAAGCACTATTTTCGCAAGAAATGTGATTGGCGACTGCATGTGTTCAGAGGTTCTGCGTGACAGTGTATTTGCTTTATACGATATCGACGGCGAGCGTATCGAGGAAAGCAGAACAATTCTGGAAGCCATTCGCAAGAATTGCGGCGGCTACGGCCGTATCGAGTGCTATGTGGGCGAAGAAAACCGCAAGGAAGCACTCAGAGGGGCGGATTTCGTTGTA
>JAFQWE010000006.1 GCA_017407645.1 Clostridia bacterium
ATGGTTAACGACGTTAAGCCCGGCGGTGTATATCTTATCAACTGCCAGTGGAATATGGAAGAGCTTGAGAAGAATATGCCTGCTGAAGCAAAGCGTTACATCGCACAAAACAACATTCAGCTTTACACTGTTAACGCTATCGACATCGCTGCAGAAATCGGCCTTGGCAAGCGTACCAACACTGTTCTTCAGTCTGCATTCTTTGCACTTTCAAAGGTTCTTCCTGCTGAGGAAGCAATCGGTTACATGAAAGAAAAAGCCCAGAAGTTTATGAAGAAGGGTAAAGAAATCGTTGAGATGAACGAAAAGGCTATCGACGCCGGCGCAACCGCATTCGTTAAGATTGACGTTCCTGCTTCTTGGGCAACCATCGCTGACGATGCTGCTCCTGCTGCTTCAGAAGGTCCTGACAAGCTTGTTAAGATGGTTGACGGCATCATGTTCCCCGTTGGCAAGATGGATGGCGATTCACTGCCTGTATCTGCATTCGAGGATTGTGCAGACGGTACCTTCGAACAGGGTGCTTCTGCTTACGAAAAGCGCGGCGTTGCAGTTCTCGTTCCCGAGTGGAATGCAGAAACCTGCGCACAGTGCAACAAGTGCGCATTTGTTTGCCCCCATGCTACAATTCGTCCCTTTGCTCTTTCTGAGGAAGAGGCTGCTGCAGCACCTGCAAACACCAAGTTTGGTACTAAGCCCATCTTCAAGACCGGCTACAAGTACACCCTCGCTGTATCTCCTATGGATTGTATGGGTTGCGGCGTATGTATCGGCGAATGTCCCACCAACTCACTTAAGATGGTATCTCGCGAAAGCCAGATGGCTCAGCAGGAAGTATTTGATTACTGCGTAGCCAACGTTTCAGAGAAGAAGGACATCAGCCCTGCTATGAACGTTATCACCAGCCAGTACAAGAAGCCCTTGCTCGAGTTCTCAGGCTCTTGCGCAGGTTGTGCAGAAACCGCTTATGCTCGCCTCGTAACTCAGCTCTTCGGCGACAGAATGTATATCTCTAATGCAACCGGTTGTTCATCCATTTGGGGTGGCCCCGCTGCAACTTCACCTTACACCACCAATGCAAAGGGTCAGGGTCCTGCTTGGGCTAACTCTTTGTTTGAAGATAATGCCGAGCACGGTCTTGGTATGTATCTTGGTCAAAAGGCTATCCGTGACCGCTTGTTAGCACAGGTTCAGGAAATGGCTGCTTCTGACAAGGCTTCTGCCGAGTTCAAGGCTGCTGCTGACGCTTACGTTGCTTCTTATGAGGATGGCAACGCAAACGCTGCTGCTACCGATGCTTTGATTGTTGAGCTTGAAAAGGCTGCCGCACAGGGTTGCCCCACTGCTCCCGAAGTATTGGCAAGCAAGGAATACCTCTCTAAGAAGTCTGTTTGGATCTTCGGTGGTGACGGTTGGGCATACGATATCGGCTTCGGCGGTGTTGACCACGTTCTTGCTTCAGGCAACGACGTAAACATCTTCGTATTCGATACCGAGGTTTACTCAAACACCGGCGGTCAGGCTTCAAAGGCATCACAGATTGGTCAGGTTGCACAGTTCGCTGCTGCAGGTAAGGCTATCGCTAAGAAGTCTCTTGCCGAGATTGCTATGTCTTACGGCTACATCTATGTTGCACAAATCGCTATGGGCGCAGATATGAACCAGACCCTCAAGGCTATCCAAGAGGCTGAGGCATATCCCGGTCCTTCACTCATCATCGGTTACGCTCCTTGTGAGATGCACTCTATTAAGGGTGGTATGGTTAACTGCCAGAACGAGATGAGAAAGGCTGTTGCTTGCGGTTACTGGAATATGTTCCGCTTCAATCCTGCCGCAAAGGCACAGGGCAAGAATCCTCTTACCCTCGACAGCAAGCCTGCTTCTGCAGATTATAAGGAGTTCATCCTTGGCGAAGCAAGATACGCTTCTCTTACCCGCTCATTCCCCGAGCGTGCTGAGGCTTTGTTTGACAAGGCAGCAGAAAACGCTAAGGAGCAGAGAGCACACCTTGAGAAGTTGGTTGAGCTTTATAAGCCCGAATAATTTGCAACAACTCGCTAATGCATAACAACAAAGTCCGATGAGCGTTAGCTCTTCGGACTTTGATTTTTGTGAGGTAAAGTATGTTTGATATAAAGCAAATCAAGTTGTTTTTGTTTGATATGGACGGCACTATCTATCTTGGTGACCGTTTGTTTGAGCCCACCATTCCTCTGCTGAACACTATTAAGGAGCAGGGCAAACGTTATCTGTTTATGACCAACAATTCATCAAAAAGCGTAGAGGCTTACGTTGAAAAATTGGCGAAGCTTGGTATCACCGCATCCAAAGAGGATTTTATGACCTCCTCACAGGCAACGGCATATTTTCTTAAAAAGAATTATGCCGACAAGCTTATTTTTGTGTCGGGTACTCAGTCTTTTAAAAAGGAATTGCGGGAGTCAGGGCTTAATATAACAGACGAAAGGCAGGATGGTATCGGTTGTATCGTTTGCGGCTTTGATACCGAACTGACCTTTAAAAAGCTTGAGGATTTAAGCATACTTCTGCTTGATAAGGATTTGCCCTACTTTGCCGCCAATCTTGATTTGGTCTGCCCCACCGAGTACGGATACGTGCCCGACTGCGGCTCGGTAAGTGAAATGCTTTATAACGCCACAGGCCGCCGTCCTATAGGCATCGGCAAGCCCAGTCCCCTTATGGTTGAGCTTGCCCGCGATAAATGGGGCACTGCTAAAGAGGAAACTATGGTTATCGGTGACCGACTTTATACCGATATTGCCTGCGGCAAAAATGCAGAGATACCAACTGTGTTGGTGCTTAGCGGTGAAACCGATATGGCAATGGCAGAAGCCTCACCCCACAAGGCCGATATCATTTTAGAGGATATTGGCGTGTTGCTTAAAGAGTTAAAAGGATAAGTTTAAATCTCTATGGTTTCTAATCAACCATAGAGATTTAGTTTTATTAAATTCAACAAAGTATTGCTTTTTTATACAATTTGTGATACTGTAGTAATAGCAAAATAAATATTTTGCTATTCTATTTTGAGGAGAATTTTTATGAAAACAAGAGCAGAACTAAAAGCAATGGCAAAAGAACAAATCAAAGGTAAAATTGGAATTTTGTTCGTAATCACCTTGATTATCGTCGCTATTTCATTTGCTGCAGGTTTGGTGTTAAGTTTTATCCCCGGTGGTGGACTTATTGCTACAATTATTATCACACCCGCCTTTACCATCAGCCTTTTGAGAGTTTATCTTAACCTTGCTAACGGCGTAAATCCCGAAGTGAAAGATACTTTTTCCGGTTTTGACGATTTTTGGAGCGCATTTAAAGTAACCTTCCTTGTTGGCCTTTTCACATTCTTGTGGAGCTTGCTCTTTATCGTTCCCGGTATTATCAAGGCTTGTTCTTACTCACAAGCAACCCTTATCGTTGCAGAAAACAAAGGTATGTCTGCTCTTAAGGCTATCAACCTTTCTAAAGCAATGATGGAAGGTCACAAAATGGACTACTTTATTCTTGGCCTTTCTTTCATCGGTTGGGAAATAGTCAGTGCTTTCACATTCGGCCTTTTGTACATCTGGCTTATGCCTTATATGCAGGCAACTCTTATCAACTTCTACAATGATTTGAAGCCTGCCGCACCTGTTGCTGCAGAGCCCGAAACTGTTACAGCCGAATAATTAAAATTATAATGAAGGCGGAGCCAATGGCTCCGCCTTGTTTTTTATTTTCTTTGGTCTGTTCTGCCTGTCAGATAATCTAACGAAACCTCGAAAAAGTCTGCTATTCTTGATAAAATTTCCACTTTAGGCTCGCGGGTCATCAGTTCATAGTTCTGATACGCTTTTTCGGTAATGTCGCAACATATAGCAACTTGATTTTGTGTCAATCCTCGTTCCTTGCGGAGTTCTTTTAATCGGTTTGCAATAATTTCTCTCATACTTATCACCTACATTTGTTCTTGACAAGATAAGTATAGAGTTTTATACTCGTTAATATACTAACGATTGTAGGTGCTGGCGTTGGCAGAATATTGTATTGACTGTTGGAATCGAATTAACAACAAAAAAGATAGTTTCGATTTATACATTACCACAAGGCATTTAGAATTATGTGAGGGGTGCGGTGAGTTTAAGCCGGTAATTATTACCTACCGACCAAACCGCAGAAGCAACCTAATTTTTTGGCTAACCCTTTTACAAAACATCTTGTGGTTTATCCTATTTATTATTTGGAAAATCATCACTTTTCCTTATTCTATCTGTCGTTATATAAAAAACAAACGTCACAAAAATCCCCCTGTTTAAAACAGAGGGGGCTTATACCACTAATTCACTTAGTAGGGGAGGGGTTCTATCCCCTCCCGTAATTTATAACCAAACTAAAGGGAGGGCACAGAGCCCTCCCCTACAATTTTAATCATTATCAAACCCGTATTCTTTAAAGAACTTGTCAATACTTTCAACCGTATCGTTGCGACGTGACTTTTCAGCGGCAAAGCCAATCAGATGATTCTTAACCGAAATTTTAATATCGGCGGCGCTTACGCCCTTGTAGTCGCCGCTAAGATATTCGTAAAGCTCAGATACAATACCGCTGTCACCACCGCCGTGACCTGACAAAATGCTCTCGTCAATGGCTGAAACAGACACGGCTTCGTGCTTTTTGTTTTCAAAATTATACACAGTGATGCTTTCGTCACCCATATTGGCATAAAGCTCACCCTTCGTGCCAAATACACGAATATATCTGCCGCCCTTGTTAAAGGCATTCATCGACAGATTAACGGTAACGCCGCCCTCAAACTCCATATTTACAACCTGATGGTCAACCACGTCGTTGTTGGCATGATATACACACAGACCGTAATCGGTGGTTTTAAGAGCCAAATCAACCTCTTCATCGGTGGTGGCGCCGTCACTCTTGGCAACTGCCTTTGTGCAAGCCTCACGGAACCAAGAATTGTTTTTATCGTCAAAATAAAGCTTTTTGCAGTTGTATGGGCAGGTGTCATTTTCAGGACAGGTACCGTCATAGCAACGGACGGGTGCGCCCTTTGGAGCATATTCGGGGGTGAAATGAGCAAGACTGCCGAAGGATTGCACTTTTTTGCAGTTTTTGTCAAGAAGCCACTGCAAAATATCAATATCGTGACAGCACTTTGCAAGCAGCATAGGAGTGGTCTCGCTCTCTTTGTGCCAGTTGCCGCGGACATAACTGTGGCTCTGATGAAGATTGCCTACACCCTCAACGGCAACCACCGACATAATGTCACCGATAGTCCCATTCATAAGCAGCTGCTTAATCTTGCAGTAAAAAGGAGAATAACGGAGCACGTGGCAAACAAGCACTTTTACGCCGTGCTTCTCTGCCGCCAAAGCGATATCTGCACATTCCTTTGCAGTTTGTGCAACCGGCTTTTCAAGCAACAAATCGTAGCCCAATTCAATAGCCTTCAAAGCAGGCTCGTAGTGCATCTCATCCATTGTAGAGATAATGGCAAGGTCTGCCAATTTAGGCTGAGAAAGTGCCTCCTGCCAAGAATTAAAGCACATATCGTCGGCGATGCCGTGCTTTTCTTTAATACTGTTGCGGCGGCGGTCAATAGGCTCTGCCACTGCAACAACCTTAAATTTTTCGGGCACCTTATGCATAATACCGGTGTATCGGTTGCCGCGGTTACCTGCACCAATCAAAAGAACTTTGTAAGTTTTCATATAATTCACCTCAAGGGTATTGTTAAGGTTATATTAGCACACTTTGTTTGTAATGTATAGTGCAAAAACAGACAAAAAACATTTGATTTTACGTTTTATTAACAAAACAGAAAAAAGCGCCGCAAACTCCTTGTGTATAAAATTATTTTATGCTATCTCTGAGCTTTGCGGTGTTTTCTGCCAAATTGCCATCCTTTGCAAAGATACTTGAAGTGCCTGCAACAAATATATTTGCGCCTGCATCACTCATAAGGCGTGCGTTCTCAAAGCTAACGTTACCGTCAACCTCTATCTCGATATGACCGTAGCCGTTAGCATCAAGGTACTCTCTTAACTCACTGATTTTCTTAAGGGTAGCCTTAACCAGCTTCTGACCTGCAAAGCCTGGGTTTACCGTCATAATAAGCACTGCATCAATGTCGTCAAGCAAATTCTCAAGCATACAGATGGGAGTGCCTGGGTTGATTGCCACCATAGCCTTTGCACCGCGAGCCTTGATTGCACCCACCGCTCTGTGAATGTGTGGGGTCGACTCGTAATGAACGGCAACATAGTCGCCCTCACCAAACTGAAACCAGTCAAGCTTGCTTTCGGGATTTTCTATCATCATATGAATATCAAGGGGAATATTGGTTGCCGATTTAAGTGCCTTAACAAAATCGGTGCCAAGGGTAAAGTTGGGCACAAAACTGCCATCCATAATATCAACGTGAATATATTCAATGCCGTTTTCCTCAAAAGCTTTGATGGTTTCTTTAAGCTCAAGCCAAGCAACACACATAATTGAGGGGGATATTTGCTTATTCATTTTCGTCTCCTCCATTCATAACAAGCATAACCTTGTTGTAAAATTCAGCGCGGTTTTTCATCATTTCAAATGCGGCGTTGCAATCGCTCAAATCATAACGGTGAGTGATAAGAGGCTTAACGTTTATCTTGCCCTCTGCCATGGCGGTAAGACTGTCTTTCCAATCATTCTGCACATCGTTATAAGCAGAGTTCCAAGTGCCGAAAAGCTTGAGCTCCTTTCGCAAAATATACCAATAGGTATCCTGCGCCATATTAACCTCTCCTGCAGGATTTCCCATAAGCACCACTCTGCCTGCAGGCTTAACCGCCTTTAAGCAACGACGGATTGCCTCTGAGTGACCTGTACCCTCAACAACACAGCTGATTTCATCACCCTCGGTGTATTCCTCAAATCCAATACTCTTTGCAAAATCAATCTTGCGCTGGTCAATATCAAAATAGTACACCTTATCTGCGCCCAAGGATTTTGCCCACTGACCTGCAATAATTCCAATGGGGCCTGCTCCTGAAATGAGCAGCTTGTCACCCTTTTTGATGTCAAGCTTTAATACGGCGTGGCGGCCAACAGAAACAGGCTCGCACATTGCACCCTCGCCGTAAGACAGGCTGTCAGGCATAGCAAGTATATTCCAACGCTTAACGGCAATATACTCACTCATACCGCCGTCACGACGGGAGCCGTAATAGTCGTAATTCTCGCAAGTGGCATAGCTGCCCTGCTTACAGCTTTCACACTCAAAGCAAGGAAGTAAGGGGAAAATAGCCACCTTTTTACCATCAAGCTCGCCCTTGGGGTCGTGAGCAACCTTGCCTGCGAACTCGTGACCGATAACTGTGGGGAAGTGATATGTACCCTTGGTGTAAACACGGGGCAAATCGCTGCCGCAAACACCGCAGCATTTAACCTCAACAAGCACCTCATCCTCCATACATTCGGGGATTGGAGCATTTTCATAACGCAAATCGTTTATTGCGTAAAGATTGGCTCTGAAATTACTTTTCATTTTGCGCTTTCCTTTTCGTTTGTTTTATGTTATGATAAAACAAACGAAAGCATCTGACAATGTTTGGCGGTATTATTGATAAACAATCAGCCGTAACGAGTGTTATTGAAACTAAAAGAAAACAAATGAAAGTGAGAATTGGGTATGTATAATTTAGAGCGTCAAGAGCAAATTATGGCTATTCTTGAAAAGGATAAAAGTGCCAGCGTTAAAAATTTGGCAAGCAAACTGTATGTCAGCCTGCCCACAATCCGACGGGATTTGACCGAATTAGAGGAGCAGGGCAAGGTGCAACGGACTCACGGCGGCGTGGTGCTTCGCAAAATATCCGATGCAGAAATTCCCCTTATGTTCCGTGAGGACCAAAACAACTTGTCAAAAAAAGCCATCGCCGAAAAAGCGGCTAAATATATAAACGACGGCGATGTAATTTTTATGGATGCTTCGTCAACGGTATCCTACCTCATCCCCTATTTAGAGCGGTTTAACGACATTATTGTCATTACCAACAGCCCAAAAATATCAATGAAATTGGGTGAAAGAAAGATTAAAAATTATTGCACGGGTGGGCTGCTTCTTATGCATTCTATCGCTTTTGTGGGCAATCAGACCGAGCAGTTTGTTTCGGGTATAAACGCCGATTTGTTCTTTTTCTCAAGTCGCGGATATACTGAGGGCGGCACCATCACCGACTCCTCCGAGCAAGAAGCGGCAGTTAAAAAGGCTATGCTGAAAAATGCCGCCCGCAGTTATTACCTGTGTGACAGCAGTAAACGGGACAAAAAATACGCCTTTAACATCTGCAGTGTTAAAGACGTATGTGAGATTATTGATGAAAAGTAATCGAATTTACAGGATTGCTTTCATTCTGCCTTATTATAATACTCAATTGCCCTATGCAAATCTTCTTCCAACAAAGCAAAACCTTGCTCGTTTATACGGCATTTTAGCAATTCTAATTTTCCGCTTTGCTGAATGTGGCGAAGCTCCATCTCAATAAACTCCACCCGTTCCCCCTTCTCTGCCGAAAGGGTACCAAGAGCAATAAAATGCATCAGATAATAAACGCCCTCGTTAGCAAGGTTTTCCATAACCACTTTGCTTTCGGCAATACAAGCGTCACTGAAAGAATCTTCGCGGCTTGCAATGTTTTTCGCTGTCATACCCTTAAAAAAGGCATAATCTATCTGACGGTCGGCATCCACATCATCAAATTTTGTGCGCGCCTTTTCAAAATTGCTCAGTTCCAAGTCGGTTTCAAGGTATGGATAGCGTTTGTTGATATCAATAGGGGTGACCTCGCATTTTTCAGCCTTGGGTCTAAATATATCGTATATAGCCCAAGGAACAAAGGTTGTTATAAAATACGTGCCCCAACAAATAGCAAAAGCAGTAAGAGCGATATGGAAGCTGCCCAAATACAGCCCAACGGCAAAAACAATGAAGGACACAATAGACGGATAAATAAAAACGCTATCTCTAAGAGTTCTAAATACAGCAACTATTATTGTTCCTCTAAGAATTAAATAAAACAGAAAAAGGATAAAAATAGAAAACTCTTTCACACCAATTGCAATACTAAAAAAACCGGCAGTCAAAAATCCCAAAGAAAACCAAGTTGCAACTCCATCGCCAATCAAAAACAAAATATATTTAAGTATAGAGTTTATCTTCACAAAGCATCACCTCTTGAGGTAATTATATCATTTAAGCAACACCATGTCAAACAAGCAAAAATCCCTATGAATGCTATCTGCATCCATAGGGATTTTACATATCCTAAAGAATAATTGAGGTGCCGTCCATTTCTTCAGGCTGAGGAAGCTCCATTAACTTAAGAATGGTGGGAGCAATATCACACAACTTGCCACCCTCGCGGAGAGTGCAATCCTTACCGATAACCACAAAGGGTACGGGATTGGTGGTGTGAGCGGTAAATGCGGAGCCGTCGGTGTCAACCATTCTGTCGGCGTTGCCGTGGTCGGCAGTAAGAAGCATTATGCCTCCCATCTTAGAGGTAGCCTCTGCCACTCTGCCAACGCAGGTGTCAACAGTCTCAACCGCTTTAACTGCGGCATCAAACACGCCTGTGTGACCAACCATATCGCAGTTTGCAAAGTTAAGCACAACAACGTCGTACTTGCCGCTTTCGATAGCCTCAACAACCTTGTCGCAAACGGGCTCTGCGCTCATTTCGGGCTGCATATCATAGGTAGCAACCTTGGGAGAGGCAACAAGAATTCTGTCCTCACCCTCAAACTCAACCTCACGGCCGCCGTTAAAGAAGAAGGTTACGTGAGCATACTTTTCGGTTTCTGCAATGCGAAGCTGGGTTTTACCCATCTTTGCAAGATACTCACCCAAAGTATTGTTAAGTGACTGAGGCTTAAAGGCAACCTGAACGTTAGGCATAGATGCATCGTACTGAGTCATGCAAACATAGTAAACGTCCTGTCTGCCGCCTTTACGCTCAAAGCCGTTAAAGTCGTCGTCAACAAAGGTACGGGTAATTTCGCGTGCGCGGTCAGGACGGAAGTTGAAGAATACAACCGAGTCACCGCTCTTAATACGCTCGGTGCCCTCCACAACAGTGGGAAGCACAAACTCGTCGGTCAGATACTTGCCGTCACCGTCAATAGTCTTGTAAGACTGGCGAACGGCAGCAGCGGCATCAGCAGTCTGATTGCCTTCGCCATAGACGAGGGCTGCATATGCAAGACCCACTCTGTCCCAACGGTTGTCGCGGTCCATACCGTAAAAACGACCCATAACAGTGGCAATTTTGCCAACGCCGATTTCGGCAAGCTTGGCATTGCAGGCGTCAATGAAATCTGCCGCAGATGCAGGGGGAACGTCACGTCCGTCAAGCAAAGCGTGGATATAAACGCGGGTAAGGCCTGCCTTTTTGGCCATATCAACAAGAGCATAAAGATGCTCGATGTGGCTGTGAACACCGCCGTCAGAAAGCAGTCCCATAAAGTGAAGGGCGCTATCCTTAGCCTTGCAGTTTTCGATAGCACCGCAAAGTGCCTCGTTAGTATAAATGTCGCCATCCTTTGCAGATTTGGTGATGCGGGTTAATTCCTGATAAACAACTCTGCCTGCGCCGATGTTGGTGTGACCAACCTCACTGTTGCCCATCTGACCGTCGGGAAGACCAACGTCCATACCTGATGCGCCGATAGCGGTGGCAGGATTTTCACTCATAATGCGGTCAAGGTTGGGGGTTGCGGCAGAGAATATGGCATTGCCCTCGTTAACGGGGTTGATGCCGAAGCCGTCCATAATAGTAAGAACAACGGGTTTTTTCATCATTTTCTCCTTGTTCGGTTTTTACTGATTTGAATTGAATTATTTGCTTGCAGCCTTTACGATAACAGAGAAATCTGCAGCCTTGAGTGATGCGCCGCCGATAAGACCGCCGTCAACGTCAACTCTGCTAAGAAGCTCGTCAGCATTGCCTGCATTCATAGAGCCGCCGTACTGAATGGTAACTGCCTCTGCACATTTGGGGCAATAGATTTCTGCCAAAGTGTTGCGGATAACAGCGCAAACCTCTTGTGCCTGATCAGCGGTAGCAGTTCTGCCGGTGCCGATAGCCCAAACAGGCTCGTAAGCGATGATAATCTGATTGAGCTTGTCTGCAGGGATGCCCTGAAGAGCAATCTTGGTCTGCATTGCAACCAACTCGTTGGTAACACCCTGATCGCGCTGCTCAAGATACTCACCAACACAAACGATAGCGGTAAGACCTGCCTCAACAGCGGCAACAGTGCGCTTGTTTACGGTAACGTCGGTGTCGCCAAAATAGGTGCGGCGCTCACTGTGACCGGTGATAACGTAGTCAACACCTGCGGCAACAAGCATATCGGCAGAAATTTCGCCTGTGTATGCGCCGCTCTTTTCCCAGTGGCAGTTCTCGGCGCCGATTTTGATGTTGCTGCCCTTTGCAGCCTCAACTGCGGCGGCAATATCAATGTAAGGAACGCAGAGCACAACGTCGCAATCTGCATCAGCCACAAGGGGCTTCATCTCGTTAATAAGAGCAGTAGTCTCTGCAGGGGTTTTGTTCATTTTCCAGTTGCCGGCAATAACGGCCTTACGAACAGATTTTTTCATAACAAACATCCTTTCGGTATTCATAACATTATAATCGGGAGGAACGGCGTTTGCAGTCCTCCCGAATAAAATTGCAGTTTAATTATTTGTCGTTAGCAGCAGCTACACCGGGAAGCTCTTTACCCTCGAGGAATTCAAGAGAAGCGCCGCCACCGGTAGAGATGTGGCTCATCTTGTCACCGAAGCCAAGGTTGTTAACTGCAGCGGCAGAGTCGCCACCGCCGATAATGGTGATAGCATCAGTATCTGCCAAAGCCTGAGCAACGGTAACGGTACCGTTTGCAAGGCTGGGATTTTCAGAAACGCCCATAGGTCCGTTCCAAACAACAGTCTTTGCAGACTTAACAGCGTCAGCAAACATCTTTGCACTTTCGGGACCGATGTCAAGACCCATCCAACCGTCTTCGATAAGGGTTGAGGGGAATACTTTAGTCTCGATAGGAGCATCGATGGGGTCGGGGAATGCCTTGGTTGCAACATTATCGATAGGAAGAAGAATCTTTACGCCCTTTTCCTCTGCACGCTTAAGCATTTCCTTGCAGTAGTCAATCTTGGTCTCGTCAACCAAAGAATCGCCAACCTTGTGACCCTGAGCGGTGATGAAGGTGTAAGCCATACCGCCGCCGATGATAAGGGTGTCAGCCTTGTTAAGAAGGTTCTCAATAACGCTGAGCTTGTCGGCAACCTTTGCGCCGCCAAGGATGCAAACGAAGGGACGAACAGGATTTTCAACAGCGTTGCCAAGATACTGAAGCTCTTTACCCATAAGGTAGCCTACAACACTGGTATCAACGTATTCGGTAACACCAACGGTTGAGCAGTGTGCTCTGTGAGCGGCACCGAAAGCATCGTTAACGTAGATTTCGCAAAGAGAAGCAAGCTCTTTAGAGAAAGCCTCGCCGTTCTTGGTCTCTTCAACGCGATAACGGGTGTTCTGAAGAAGAACAACGTCGCCGTCTTTCATAGCCTCAACTGCGGCACGGGCATTTTCGCCAACAACGCAGTCATCAGCAGCAAAAACAACGGGCTGACCAAGATGCTGAGCCAAACGCTCGGCAACAGGTGCCAAAGAAAGCTCGGGCTTAGGCTCGCCCTTCGGCTTGCCAAGGTGTGAGCAAAGAATAACCTTGCCGCCGTCTGCAATAAGCTTTTTGATGGTGGGAAGTGCTTTTACAATACGGTTTTCGTCAGTGATAACGCCGTTTTTGAGAGGCACGTTGAAGTCGCAACGTACAAGCACTTTTTTGCCCTTGACGACGATATCGTCAACAGTTTTTTTGTTAAGAGTGTTCATAAATTAACATCCTTTCGTAAGGTTGATTAACAATAGTATAGCATACCTAATATATTTTAATACAATCTTTACCATTTTTCAAGAGATAATTTGAGTTTAACCGCTTTTTATTAAGTTTGTCCAAAAATTGACAAATCATTCCCCTTTGCTTGTATGTATAATTGAATTTGTACTCGTCCTGTAATCTCGTTGCGAAGCAACATATCGAGCCGATAGGCATATCGAGTTTTGCTTGCAAAACATATCGAATTGCCACAGGCAATATATCGAGCGAACGAAGTTCGCATCTTTGCGCCTGTTTGTAGGGGATGGCGCTTGCCGACATCCCGTTCACCAATCGCCCGTTAAAAACAAATCCTTTGCAGCAAAAAAGAGCAAGTCAAACTTGCTCTTTCGGGGTTAGGATTTTTGCTGTGTTGACAAAAACACAACAGAACCGTCCTATTATTTTTTCAAAAAGTCTTTTTCTAAAAATTCTATAATTCGACTAATTGTTGAAGTTTTTAGAGTTGGGTGATAATCAGATAGAGAAAAACGTATATCTTCGTAATCAACATAATCACAGATATCATAATCCTCTGTCCACTTTACCGACAAACGAACACAGCTTGCTATTGGATTGCTCAACGTTGCCTTTATATAATTCACACCGTTTTCTCGCTCAACTTTTGCAACATCATCAATATATATATCCCAGTTTTTAAAATTCTTATCAGTTATGTGTGTAGTTAGTTGAAAAATATATTCACCAATTTGGGTAGCCAACACATCTGCAAACCTCTGACTTACTCTGCCTTTGGTTGCTGATGGTCCAATTACATGTATACGGGATTGGGGGATTTCGGGATTCCTTATATAAAACAACTGCTTGTTCTCAACAAATCTTTTGTATTTTTGTTCAGCAGAATCAGAAATTCGCAGTTGCGTTTTTTCTTTTATAGCAAAGGGCGATATGTTTATTTTTTCTGCATGCACTGACGCCCTATCCCACTCTATCCAAACCAATCGAAATGTGTTATCCCTAAATATTATCGTCATCGGATAATATATGTTTTTTGCATCAATAAATGGATAGGAGCCATCCTTTAAAAAGTAGCTGTCAAACATCTGCAGTTTTTTAACGTTTTTTATACCTTGCTGTTTAATCAGTTGAGGCATTTGCTCTTGAACACAATCATACATAGTAAGCCCAAGAAAATTGTGCAAATAATCTCCGTGAATATCTACTTTAGGCATCAAGTCACTTCCTCTCTATAATCAACATAATAGTTTATGTTACTGGACACATACTCATACCCATTCCCATAACACAGGGGACGGTTCTCTGTGTTCACTTGCCCACCTTGGTATTACAATTACCTTTTTATTATACTCTTCGAGTTACTGCTTGTCAACAAACAGGACTGCCACCTTTGTGTTGCGCCTCATCCGTCACGGCTTTGCCGTGCCACCCTCTCCCACCGGAGAAGGCTTTTCGGGTAATACCCAAACCCTTTTACAACAAAGCGAAAAAAGCAAGTGATATTCTGTGCTGACGCACAGAGTGATATTTTCACTTTGTGAAAGTGATATTACTCCCTCTGGTCATAGTGATATTTTATTCGCCCTAAAAACTGTCCGTAGGACAATATCACTATGCGAAAGCATAATACAACTGCGAAGCAATATCACTCGCCTTTGGCGAATATAACTGTGGCACCTTCCGTAAGGAAGGTGCCACAACGCCCTCTTTTTTACTTAATCTTTGGCAAACTTGCGGCGGCGACCGACTGACCCACACGGCGAGAATTCTCGTCGGGGATATGGAGTGTAATCTGCTTTGCAAGCTCGGGGAATTCCTTATCAAGCACCTCTTGTGCACGCTCAAGGAGTATTACACCGCCCTCACCGGAGGTTACACGACCCATAATAAGCACATGCTTAATATCGTAAAACTCGGTGTAAAATGCGATTGCATAGCCAAAATATGCACCGATAGTGTCATAGATAGCGGCAGCACGCTGGTCACCCTGCTTCATAAGTTCTTGCACAACCTTTAACTTTTCGGCAGGAGACAAGTCCTCGTCAAGCTCAATGCCTGCAAAGGGTGCAAGCTTAATTACGCCGTCTTGTGAGAAATACTTAACGCCGCAACCGTAGTCACCTGACCACTCGTCAACCATAGCATCCTCACAAAAATCAACAGGCACAAAGGCAAGCTCGTTAAGCCAACCTGTAATATTGCCCTGTGGGTCAACATATCCGCCTGCTTCCGACGTACCCATAGCCACGCCAAGCACGGAGTTGTCATTAAGATCCATAGCGCCTGCAAGAGCGGTTACGTCGCCGTCATTGGCAACCTCAATGGGAATATTCTCGCCAATCTCTTTTGCCACGTCAATATACATATTTTTAACGTGCTTGTCAAAATCCTCATCGTTAACCTTAAGGAAAAGAGATGCAACCATAATGCGATTGTCAACGTATACGCCTGCGCTTGAAACACCGATTGCATCAACACGGGGCATATGGCTTGCGGCAGTTTTCATTGCCTCCAAAATGCCTTGATAGTGATAGTCGGGGTCGGAGTTGATTTTGGGGAACCAAACAACCTCCTCCGAATATACGCTTTCGCCGTCGATTACAGCGCTGACCTTGCGGTCACTGCCGCCTGCATCAAAGCCGATGCGGCATCCGTCAAGATGTCTGCCAACGGGAGCGGCACCCTCGTTATCCTTGGGAGCATCTGCCAAAGAGCGCAGTTCAACCTCAAAAGGACGCTCGTAAACGCGCTCCATAAAATGCACGTCAAAATCACGCAGTCCGCCGTCGGAAAATGCGGCTTTTACCTTTTCACCCACAAGAGCACTGCCTGCGATTATAATTTTATAGCCGCCCACAACCCACAGCAAAGCCTTTGCCATACGCTCAACGAAACGGAAATTTTCCTCATCGTGACCTGTGCCGTCGGCAAAAATTCGGGTTTTGTAGGTGGTGATATATCCCTTGTTACGCTCCACAGCGATAACCAAATCCTGCCCGTTATCCTTGGTTGCCTCGCGCATTTCACGGCAAACAAGTGACAAAGGCGCAAACTGTGGGTCTAACTTTGCATTAACCTTAAGCTTCATATCTGATTTCTCCCCCAATAATAGTTTTCTGTACGTTAAATTCATTGTCGGTAATGATTATATCGGCATCCTTGCCAACGTCAAGGGAGCCTTTGCGGTCGTCAATTCCAAGTGTCTTTGCAGGATTTAACGAAGCGCAGTTGACACACTCCCAAAGAGGAATCTGTGAATTGGTATAAACGTTCCACACGCCCTTATTAAGATGAAGCACACTGCCTGCCACCGTGCCGTCTTCAAGGCGGCAAACGATTCCGCGATAGATTATCTTTTGACCGCCAAGGGTATATTCACCCTCAGGAAGACCACCTGCAGGCAAGCAGTCGGTGATAAAGCAGAGCTTTCTGCCCTTTAACTTAAAGAGCATATCGTAAAAGCACTTGTCAACGTGGAAGGTGTCAACAATCAGCTCGCAACTTACGTCGGTGTTGAATACGGCAGTCACCACACCCGGAGCACGATGTGCCATAGGAGTCATAGCGTTAAACAGGTGGGTAGCGTGAGATACGCCTGCGCCCACAGACTTAACCGCCGTTTCATAATCGGCAGAGGTGTGACCCATTGAAACCACCACGTCGGTGTCACGGCACATCTCTTTTATAGCGGCAAAATCTTCAGTATCGGTTTCGGGCGCCAAGGTTATGATGCTGATAATATCGGCAAACTCTTTAACAAAAGCAGCGTCGGGCTTTAATATGTATTTGGCATCCTGCGCGCCTTTTTTGCTTTCACTGATAAAGGGTCCCTCGGCGTGACAGCCAAGAATAGCACTGCCCTGCCAGGATTTGCTTTCATCCCTAAGGTCGCGGCAGACGGTAAGAGCCTTGCGGATAACCGACATATCCTCGGTCATAGTGGTGGGCAAAAATCCCGTAACGCCGTTTGCAAGCAGTCCGCCTGCAATGGTGCGAATGCTATCCTCACTGCCGTCGCACACGTCCTTGCCAAGATAGCCGTGAATGTGCAGGTCAATCAGTCCGGGAGCAACGTAGCCGCCCTTGGCGTCAATAACCGTTGCACCATCGGGTATGCTTTGGGGCGCTATAATTCCCTCTATACTTTTGTCAAAAAGCAGAGCGGCGCCCTCTATAATATGGTCTTTTAATATGATTTTTCCGTTGATTATGGCTTTCATACCAAACCTCCGCAGTTTTTATCTGTTTACAGTTTAATTTTACCATCTGCAAAATCAAAATCAATGGACATTCGGCTATTATCCATATGTATTTGGACATAAATTTGCAAAAATAAAAAAGGGAGGGCACACCTATCTCATTGCGAAGCAATATATCGTATCGGCAGATATATCGCATTTGTACCGCAAATATATCGCGTTGCCGCAGGCAACAAATCACGCGAACAAAGTGAGCATCTTTGCACCTGTTTGTAGGGACAAGCGCTTGCCGACATCCCGTTCACCAATCGCCCGTTAAAAACAAATCCTTTGCAGCAAAAAAGAGCAAGTCAAACTTGCTCTTTTCGTCGTTAGAGAGGTTGCATATTCAATGGGTAGACCACTTGTCTCCAGTTAAAAAAATCTCATTTTAGACATCATTATCACAAATATTATTATTCCAAACCACACAACCGTTGTAGGTATCACTAAAGCAGTTGTGAGTCCTACTTTTTTGAACTTATGTATTGCCTTAAAATTTTGCGCCTTTAACAATTTACGCCAATGTGATGCGCCCCAAAGCAGTATCGTTATAGCAGTTATTATAAGCAAACAAAAACTCCACCATTTTCCAAATGTTACATATACCCTATGGGTTAAAAAAGGAATAATCAAAAAACTGGGCAGGCTTATAAGCAAACAGATAAGCTCATTTTTCACCGATTTTAACGACATTTTTTCGTTATATGCAAAATGTTTCATACCTTTATATACAACAATCATTGCAGAAAAAGCCGTTAATTTGCCAAATAAAAGCTGTAAGCTTAACAAAATAAAATCCGGAATATGGTATAGTGGAGAATCAACTAAGCAGCCAACAATTGTAATTACTACAAATGCAATACATGTGCTAAGCAACCATTTTTTCAAAGATGGCACATAAGATGTTGAAAAAAATATAGCGAATATATAAAAAAGATAGGCAAAAAAAGACAGCACAGTCAACCCTTGCGCAATGGCTCTCATTATCAAAGTGATTGGAATAAGTTGACAAAGCACCAATATTAAATATGTTTTTTCTTTTTTAGTCATCGTATATCTTCCTTTTAGCTAAAATCGGATTGCAAGAGGTGAGGATGCAACACAAGGGGGATGGTTCTGTTGTGTTCACTTGCCACCTTGGTATTAAATATCGTTTTTATTATACCCTTCGCGTTTATGCTTGTCAACACAACAGGTCTATCCCTTTGCGTTACGCCTCATCCGTCACGGCTTTGCCGTGCCACCTTCTCCCACCGGAGAAGGCTTTGGTCATACTTGCACCAGCTTGTAGGGGATGGCGCTTGCCGACATCCCGTTAATGCGGGTCGTCAAAAATTGCCGACCCCTACAAGTTTGGTTGCTTTGCAACACATCACGCCTTCATAAGAAGGCATATTCAATCCGTCCCGTAGGGACTACCGACATTATTCATTATTCATCAGCGAAGCGACTTCATTCTTCATTAAAAAGGAGGCACAGAGCCCCTCGACATCCCGTTAATGCGGGTCGTCAAAAATTGCCGACCCCTACAAGTTTTGTTGCTTTGCAACATATCACGCCTTCGTAATAAGGCATATTCAATCCGTCCCGTAGGGACTACCGACATTATTCATTAGCGAAGCGACTTTATTCTTAATTAAAAAAAGGAGGGCTTTCGCCCTCCTTTACAACATTATCTGTCAATATTAAACTGCTCGCCGCAGCCGTAGTTTTCATAAACGTAGTCAATATCCTTATCGCCTCTGCCTGACAGACAAACAAGGATTGAGCCGCTCTTATGCTCCTTGGCATACTTAATAGCATAGGCAAGAGCGTGTGAGCTTTCGATAGCAGGGATGATACCCTCATACTTGCAAAGGAGGAAAAATGCCTCCATAGCCTCTTCATCAGAAGCGGTAACGTAGTTAACTCTGCCTGCATCGCGCAGATAGGCGTGCTCGGGGCCGACACCGGGGTAGTCAAGACCGCTTGCAATAGAGTAAACGGGCAAGGGCTCGCCATTTTCATCCTGAAGCAGATAGCTTTCAAAGCCGTGAAGTCTGCCCTTTGTTCCGTACTGCATTGTTGCGGCGTGGTCACCCACTGCAGAGCCGCGACCCAAAGGCTCAACGCCGTAAATGTCAACGGGGTCGGCAAGGAATGGAGTAAACATACCAAGGGAGTTAGAGCCGCCACCGACACAAGCGCAAACGGCATCGGGGAAAATGCCTGTCATTTCCAAAAACTGCTCGCGAGCCTCAATACCGATAACCGACTGGAAATCGCGCACCATCTTAGGAAATGGATGGGGGCCAAGTGCAGAGCCGATGCAATAAATCGCATTGTCGTACTCTTTAAGATAGGCGTCAAATGCGGCGTCAACAGCCTCTTTAAGAGTCTTAAGACCATGGGTAACGGGAACAACGTTGGCACCAAGCATCTTCATTCTTATAACGTTGGGGTGCTGCTTTTCAATATCAACCTCACCCATATAAACGTCGCACTCCATACCGAAATATGCGGCGGCGGTAGCAATGGCAACACCGTGCTGACCTGCGCCCGTTTCGGCAATAAGCTTTTTCTTTCCCATATATTTGGCAAGCAAGCCCTCACCCATACAGTGATTAAGCTTGTGCGCGCCTGTATGATTCAAGTCCTCGCGCTTAAGATAAATCTGGCAGTTGCCGAAAAGCTTTGACAAACGCTCGCAGTGATAAACGGGAGTGGGTCTGCCCTGAAACTCTTTACGGATGCGGCGCAGTTCGTTAATAAACTGTGCAGAATGGCAAATAGCCTCGTAAGCGTCGCTTGCCTCTTTAAATGCAGGCTCAAGTTCTTTTGGCAAAAACGAGCCGCCAAACTCACCGAAATAGCCCTCTTCATTAGGGAATTCCTTTAAATAATTATCAAAATCTCTGTAATTTTTCATTTTTTATGTACTCCTTAAGTTAATGTTGTAGTTTATCTTATTAAATTAGTGAAAGTCGCCATCGTTTTGTAAAAAGTTTCATAAAATCACCTCAGAATATAATAAAACCCTTGCCCAAATTTATGGGACAAGAGTTGAATCCTGCGGTACCACCCAAATTCACCGCAAAAGCGGTGCGCTTTGCTCGCACGTAATAATGCGATGCCACTGTAACGGATGGCTGCCGTCGCTCATACTTTCGGCAAAAGCCGATTTGTGATTGCCCTCTTGAGTCCATTCATTTGCACTTAAACTGTTGTATTTTCACCATCAACAACTCTCTGCAAGTGTCAGATGCAAACTACTACTCTCAATCATCGGTTTTCATATACATTTATACTATCACTCTGCAAAGGGGTTTGTCAAGTTTTTTTGCCCTTTTTCAAAAAATATTGGCAAGTGACAGTCGGTTATCCCTTATAATATGCAGAATTTTTATCTTTGCGCCGTCTATATGGGATAAAAGCTCCTCTGCCCCTTCACTGTTGGCAAGAGCAGGCAGCTCTGCCAACTGTTCTCCCAACTCCTCCACAAGACTGTGGTTGACAAAAAAACTTAACTTCAATTCCTGACGGGAGTATTCTGCCTCTGCTTTTTCAAGCTGCTCTTTTGCCTTGTCAAATTCCTGATTTTCAGCGAATGCAGTCGCTTGGTCAAGCATTTTGCTCATTCTTTCACCGCAACCGCCAATAGTAATTTGCCCTACAGCGCAACTGATTGCAATAAAAAGAATAAGGGTGGCTGCCGCTATCAGTCGCTTCATTTGTTTTGCTCCTTTTCAATTATGCGGGAGTTTCCCTTTGAGTCAAGTGTCATAAGAAAAATTTTGCTCTTTTTCAGTTTTCGGGAGGCTATAATTCCCTGCACCCTTTCAGGCTCTATTTTCATTGCCTCAATAAAGCGGCGCTGAATTTTGCCGTCACACACTACGGGAGCGGGCAAGCCGTTGTCTTTGATGCTTTTTCCTGCCGCAGAGTTGGTCATCGGTCGGTTTTCGGGAGTCAGCATCACCGACACACTGCCGTTGGTCTCTACAATAGCATACTCCACCTCGGTTACGTCAAATATCTGGTTTTGGCGTAAGCTCGCAAGCAGGTCGTCCATTGTTATTCGCAAGTTTTCCATAGCCTTTTGGTCAATCACACCTTGGCGGATTACTATTACGGGGCCGCCGTTAACAAGTCTCCTCACGCTGCCCGATTTCATTGCAAGCACCGACAGAATAACCTCAAGAGCCACAAGAAGCGCCACCGCAGTAAGCCCGTTTATCATAGGCTGAGTGGAATCTTGAATAGGCAAGGAGGCAATTTCAGAGACTAAAATTGTGATAACAAGCTCGTTTGGTTGCAAATCACCGATTTGCCGCTTGCCCATTATCCTCAGCCCGATTATTACCGCAAGATAAAGTATTGCCGTGCGAATAAGCATTACTATCATAAGCCGCCCCCTGTGATATATAGAATTATTTTGCCGTGCACCGTAATTTTTATGCATTTTTCACTTGACAAGGGTTTTAGGTTGTGATATTATACTAGTTGTCTTGAATACGGAGAGGTATCGAAGTGGTCATAACGAGGCGGTCTTGAAAACCGTTTGCCCAAAAGGCACAAGGGTTCGAATCCCTTCCTCTCCGCCAAAAAAACACACTACCCAAAAGCGTGTTGTCCTTAACGGAGAAATACAAAAGCCGAGTGGGATAACAGAAAATACAGTCTAGTCAAGCGGCTATACTGTATTTTTTATGCTTAAAACAACAAATGTCGCAACTTTTACAAAACTACTTTATTTTTATTCCCGAGTGTGTTATAATATAATTTGCCCAACA
>JAFQWE010000007.1 GCA_017407645.1 Clostridia bacterium
ATGACACCTTGGGAACGAAAACTTTGGTATGAGTTTTTAAGATATTACCCTGTAAGGTTTCAAAGACAAAAAGCTATTGGAAATTATATAGCAGATTTTTATTGTGCAAAAGCAAGACTTGTTGTTGAACTTGACGGCGGCGGTCATTATACCAATGAGCAAATGGAAAGGGACAAAGTTAGAACGAAAGAGTTAGAGGGTATGAATTTAACAATTTTAAAGATTTGTAACTTGGATATTGACCGAAATTTCAGTGGAGTATGCGAATATATCGATTTAGCTGTTAAAAAATCTCTCCCTCAGTCTTTTGCTACGCAAAATCCAGCTCCCTCGTCAGAGGGAGCCAAGGGCTAAAATTGTCCCTAATTTTACACAACCATATAATAATTTCAAGGTGGTGATGATATGTTACTTGATAGATACGAGTTTCACGATTTATATGCTGTTTTGGTTGCTTTTCGTTCTAATCCCCAAGCTGAATATAATATCGAAATAACAAAGGCAATAATATCAGTTTTAGAAAAACAACAAGATATAAATCTCGTAGAATTTAATATATTTAGAAACGCATTAAAATCTATTGAGAAAATAGATAAAGAACGCTTTTATTGGGTATATATCAATAACGCCTATACTTATGGTCATAGATTTGAAAAGAACGAGTTTTATTATGATATATTGCTAAATGCGTTTAGAAAATTATTGCAATCTTTTGAACAACAAGATTTTGATAGAGTGTATGATTTAGCTGATGCATTTCACAATATTCCTATTTTTGTTGCAGACCAAGGCAAGAATTTTAAAAAGTTTATTAAAATTCAGTTTTATTCATATAATAAAAAGTACAAAGCTAATTTATTGAAAGAATTAACTGAATAATTGAAGAAAATCCTCAGTTTTCAGGCGCATTTCATTCGTGTCATTAAGTTCAAAACATCCAAATATAATTAAACTGCCTGCATTCCTTTTGGAGTGCAGGCGTTTTTTTACCTTGCTTGACAGATTTATTTAGTAGTGCTATTATTATTTAATACAAAAGCAAAGGTGGATTTGACTATGAATTGTGATATAAAGGTTGCCTTTATTGGTTGTGGCAATATGGGTGGCGCGTTGGCGCTGTCTGCCGCTAAAAGCGGATGCAGTCTTATGCTTGCCGACCCCGACAGTGCAAAGATGCAGTCTCTTGCCGACGTAACGGGTGGCAAAGCATCAACAAATGAAGTGTGTGCTAAAACTGCACAGTATATATTTATGGCAGTAAAGCCACAGATTATCGGTGCTGTGCTTAAAGATATGGCACCCATCCTCAAAGAGCGTACGGACAGCTATGTAATTGTATCAATGGCAGCAGGCGTTCAGATTGCAACAATTCATAACCATTTGGGATTCAATTGCCCCACTATCCGCATTATGCCCAACACACCCGCATCGGTAGGGGCAGGGGTAATTCTTTACTGCACCGACGGTGTGAGTGACGAAAACGAACAAATCTTTTGCAAGCTTATGCAGGGCGCAGGAATGATTGACGCCTTGCCTGAAAAACTTATTGATTCGGCAAGCGCCCTTTCAGGTTGCGGTCCCGCATTTGTTTATCAGTTTATTGAAGCATTGGCAGACGGCGCCGTTGACGCAGGTTTGCCTCGCGACAAAGCGTTACTTTACGCCGAGCATACCGTTGCAGGCGCCGCCACCTTGGCGCTTAAAAGCGGTGAGCATCCGTGCAAGCTGAAGGATGCCGTATGTTCCCCCGGCGGAAGCACTATTGAGGGTGTCAGAGCTTTAGAGGCAGGGGCATTCCGTTCATCAGTAATTGAGGCAGTTATAGCCTCATACAAACGCACAAAAGAATTAGGGTAGGTATAAATATGAGAGTAGTTGTAAAAGTCGGCACTTCAACCTTGGCTCATTCAACGGGTTGTCTTAATATCCGTCAGGTTGAAACCTTGTGCAAGGTGCTTAGCGACCTTAAAAATGCAGGTCACGAGATTATACTTGTATCATCGGGCGCAATCGGTATGGGTGTGGGCAAATTGCCTATTACCACTCGTCCCACCGATATGCCTACCAAGCAGGCGGCAGCGGCAGTGGGTCAGTGTGAACTGATGTATACGTACGACAAACTTTTCACCGAATATAACCACGTTGTTGCACAGATTTTGCTTACGGGTGACGACCTTGACCATGCCGACCGCAAAGAAAATTTCCAAAACACCCTTTACCGTTTGCTTGAACTTGGTGTTTTGCCTATAATTAACGAAAACGATACCATTGCCACTCAAGAAATTTCGGTTGGTGATAACGACACCCTTGCCGCTATTGTTACTGTGTGTGCAAAGGCAGATTTGCTGATACTCCTCAGTGATATTGACGGTCTGTTTACCTCTGACCCCCACACCGATAAAAACGCATCACTCATTCCTACAGTTGATGCCGTTGATGAAAAGCTTTTCGCTATTGCAGGTGAGTCAGGCAGTATGGGTACGGGAGGAATGACCACTAAACTTCGCGCCGCATCTATCGTTACCGAAAAGGGTGTGGATATGGTTATAACTAACGGCTCACGTCCCGAGGATATGTATGATATTATTGAGGGCAAGCAAATTGGCACACGCTTTTTAGCCAGGGGGTAAATATGAGGACTACTGACCAAATTTTAACCGCCGCAAAGGCCGTCAAAAGCGTGCCTGCACTTCTTTCTACTGCCGAAAAGCAGCAAGCCTTAGAGCAAATGGCGAAAGAGCTTGTCCTCGGCACTAATGAAATCCTGGTGGCAAACGATGCCGATATGGAAGCCGCCAAGGGCAAAATCAGTGACGTAATGCTTGACCGTCTTAAGCTTACCCCACAGCGTATTGAGGCTATGGCAGAGGGCATCCGTCAGGTTGCCAAATTGGCTGACCCCGTTGGCTATGTTTTAGACACTGTGGTGCGCCCCAACGGAATGGTTATTGAAAAAACCGCCGTACCAATGGGCGTTATCGCTATAATTTATGAAAGCCGCCCCAACGTAACTTCAGATGCCGCTGCACTTGCTCTTATGAGCGGCAGTGTCTGTGTCCTCCGTTGCGGCAGTGACTCATACCGTTCTTGCGCCGCGGTGGTTAATTGCCTTAAAAAAGGTCTTACCACTGTTGGCATCCCTGCCGACGTAATCAATTTGCTTGATGACACAAGCCGCGACGGCGCCAACCGTCTTATGACGGCAGTGGGATATGTGGATTTGCTTATTCCACGCGGTGGTGCAGGACTAATCCGCGCTTGCACAGAGAATGCTAAGGTGCCTTGTATACAGACAGGCACAGGTATATGCCACATTTACGTGGATAAGGCGGCAGATATGGATATGGCGCTTAATATTGTCAACAATGCCAAAACAAGCCGCCCGTCCGTTTGCAATGCGGCAGAGGTTTGCCTTGTTCATAAAGATATTGCTCCTGAATTTCTGCCTAAACTCAAGCAGATTTTGGTTGACGACCGCATAGCAAAAGGCGAAACTCCCGTTCAGTTGCGACTTGACACTACTGCAGGGCAGTATATTGAGGGCACCACTGCATCCGACACCGATTTTGATACCGAGTTTTTGGACTATATCCTTGCAATCAAGGTGGTCGACGGGGTAGAGGATGCTGCACAGCATATATCCCTCCACTCAACAGGTCACAGCGAGGCAATTGTAACTGCCGACAGTGACACCGCAAATCTGTTCACCCGAATGGTTGACAGCTCCTCCGTTTACGTTAACGTGTCCACCCGATTTACCGACGGTGGTGAGTTTGGTCTTGGCTGTGAGATGGGTATTTCAACCCAACGGCTTCACGCCCGCGGCCCTATGGGACTGTTTGAACTTTGCACCTATAAATATATAATTAAGGGTAACGGACAAATAAGATGATAGAAAGAGCAGAAAGCACAAAACTTTCTGCTCTTTTTTATTGACAAAAGGGGATTTTGGATTTATAATAATTTGCGACTCATTCGCAAATTTAAGAGGTGAATTGCAATGAAAGAATATGTAACCGCCAAGCGCAAATTGTTAACTGAATATTTTGAAACCCACCGCGATTTGCATTTAACGGCAGAAAGCATCTGTGACGATTTGCTTAAGACGGGTGAAATTTCAAAAAGCGCAATATATCGCAACCTTGACCGTATGGTGCAAGAGGGCAAATTACTTCGCGCCGCCGATAAAGAGGGCAGACTGACCTATCAGTACGTTGCCGCAAAGAGTTGTTGCGACCATATTCATATGCAGTGTACCAAGTGCGGCAAAATCTTTCATATGCAGAATGAATCAGCAGAGGGTGCGTTAAAAGCCGCCTTGCAAAGCAGTGATTTTGAAATTGATAGCCGCCGCACAGTCCTTTACGGCCGTTGCGGTGGATGTAACTGAGGTATTTATGAAAAAAGTTTTATGTTTATTTATGGCACTTGTAATGCTCTGCTTTTGCGGATGCACCACTGACCCAAAGGATGACGGGTTTAATATTGTCTGCGCCTCTTTTGCCGAGTACGACTGGGTGAAAAACCTTACTCTCGGCACCGATGTAAAGGTGGATATTCTTGCCGATACAGGCACTGATATGCATTCTTACCAACCCACCGCTGCTGATATTCTTTCTATCAGCAAGGCAGATTTGGTGGTTTATAACGGCGGCACGGCAGACGGATGGATGACAGACGCTATTAAAAATTCAGGCTTTAAGGGCAAATCAATTCGCATTATGGATACAATCGGCAAAGGTCTTATTCATCAGCACCACGATGATGACCATCAAATTCTCACAAGCTACGTTGAATACGATGAACACGTTTGGTTGTCTCTTAAAAATGCAGTGATTGCCTGCAATAAGATTGCCCATACTCTCGCAGAATTGGACAAGACAAACCAAGAAAAATACAATCAAAACTGCACCGACTATGTAAAAAAACTTGAAACCTTGGATAAAGATTTTGCCGATGCCATAGGTGAGGGCAAAAGTGTGGTAATTGCCGACCGCTTCCCATTTTTGTATCTTATGACGGATTACAAACTTAATTGGCACGCCGCGTATGAGGGCTGCTCATCTGAAACCGATGCCGATTTTGAAAAGGTGCTAAGCCTTGCAAAAACAGTTGATAAAGAGGGGATAAATACCCTGTTTATTATCGAGGGCGGCACCGACGCTCTTGCAAAAACCGTAATATCCAATACGGCAAGCAAAAACCAACAGATTTTGACCCTTGACTCAATGCAGTCTGTGACTAAAAAAGACATTGAGTCGGGCAAAAATTATCTTGATACAATGGCAAAAAATCTTGAAAATCTTAAAAAAGCATTAAATTAAAAGGAGGGTGGAAATGGCTCTTATAACCTGCAAAAATTTATCTCTTGCATATGACAGTGTCAATGTGGCAGAGGATATAAATTTCGCCGTTAACAAGGGCGAGTATGTTTGTGTTGTAGGCGAAAACGGAAGCGGAAAAACCACCCTTATGCGCGCCTTGTTGGGTTTACATAAAACCAAATCGGGTGATATTACCTTGGGCGAAGGGCTAAAGCGCAACCAGATTGGCTATTTGCCTCAACAGACTCCTACACAGCGGGATTTTCCCGCCTCGGTTAAAGAGGTGGTGCTGTCGGGCTTTGTAGGCGGAATGGGACTGCGCCCCTTTTATAACAAGGCAGAGCGTGACCGCGCCGAAAAGGTGATGGAGCGACTTGAACTTTCCGACGTGCAAAACCGCAGTTACAGTGAACTTTCGGGCGGTCAACAGCAGCGCGTCCTTTTGGCGCGAGCCCTTTGCGCTACAGGCAAACTGCTCCTTCTTGACGAGCCTGCCGCAAGCCTTGACAACCATATAGCCCTAAAGCTTTACGATATAATAGAGGGTCTTAACAAAGAGGATGGCATCGCCGTTATTATGATTTCACACGACGTGCAGTCGGCAGTAAAATATGCCGATAAAATACTGCATATGGGTGCAAAAACAGTCTTCTACGACAAGGCGGACTATCTTGCAAGCGACGATTTCAAGCGTCTGTCTGCAGAAAAGGGGGCTTGCTGATGAATCCCTTTGAACTTTTAGCCGAATATTTCAGTTATCCCTTTGTTTGTTACGCTCTTATTGTAGGCGTAGTTACGTCACTGTGCGCATCTCTTTTCGGTGTTACCTTGGTGCTTAAAAGGATGTCCTTTATCGGTGACGGACTTTCTCACGTGGCTTTTGGTGCACTTGCAATCGCGTCTGTGCTTAATTTAACTCAGAATTTGCTGATTGTTCTGCCCGTTACGGTGATTTGCGCCGTGCTATTGCTCAGAGTGGGGCAAAACACTAAAATCAAGGGCGATGCCGCCATTGCAATGCTATCGGTTGGTGCTTTAGCTTTTGGTTATTTATTGCTTAATATCTTTTCGGGCTCTGCAAATCTGTCAGGGGATGTGTGCAGTACACTTTTTGGCTCCGCATCGGTGCTTACTCTCGGCAGAAATCAAGTAGTTTTGTGCGCGGTGCTGTCATTGGCAGTGCTTGTTGTATTTGTTCTTTGCTACAACCGACTGTTTGCCGTCACCTTTGACGAGGATTTTGCCCGAGCAGGCGGAGTTAACACCGCCGCCTACAATATGCTTATTGCAGTGATCATTGCCGTTGTAATAGTCCTTGCAATGAATTTGGTGGGCTCATTGCTTATATCGGCACTTGTGATTTTCCCCGCCATTTCGGCTATGCGGCTTTTTGGCAGTTTTAGAGCGGTAACGGTATGCTCGGCAGTAATATCGGTCTTTTGCGCCGCATCAGGCTTTGTAATATCTATGCTTGCCGCAACTCCCGTGGGTGCAACCATAGTGGCAGTTAATTGCGTAGTGTTTGCCCTTTGCTCAGTTGCCGGTAAAATTCGTCGCAGTTGACAATTTGCGGCAAAAAGCATATAATGTATTGGTTGTTACTGACCTTTTTGGAGGTATATGATGATTTGCAATAATATACTTGAGGCAATGGGCAACACACCCATCATCCGCCTTAATAAAATGGCCGATCCCGACGGCGCACAAATCCTTGTAAAATTTGAGGGACTCAACGTTGGGGGCTCAATTAAAACCCGCACTGCATTCAATATGATTCTTGATGCAGAGCAAAAGGGACTTATCAATAAAGACACTATTATTGTGGAGCCAACAAGCGGTAATCAAGGCATCGGCCTTGCTCTTGTGGGTGCAGTGCGCGGCTACAAAACCCGCATAATTATGCCCGACTCCGTTAGTGAGGAGCGCCGCAAGCTTGTTAACCACTACGGTGCCGAGGTTATACTTGTTCACGACGACGGCAATATCGGTGACTGTATTGAGGAGTGCTTGGCTCTTGCCCTTAAAATGAAGGCAGAGGACCCTAACGTTTTCGTTCCTCAGCAGTTTGAAAATCCTGCCAACCCCGCTATTCAGCGTTCACAGACCGCTATGGAAATTATCGAGGCAGTGGGCGGCGAAATACACGGCTTTTGTTCAGGAATCGGCACTGGCGGTACCATTACAGGTATTGGCGAGGTGCTTAAAGAGCATAATCCCGATATGGTTATCTGGGCAGTTGAGCCCGAGCACGCCGCAATTCTGTCGGGCGGCTCTATCGGCACCCATATTCAAATGGGTATCGGTGACGGATTGATTCCACCAATTCTTAATCAGAATGTAATCAGTGATATCTGCATCGTTAAGGATGACGAGGCTATCAACACCGCCAAGGAGCTTGCTTCTAAAGAGGGAATAATGTGCGGCATTTCAAGCGGCACCAACGTTGCCGCCGCCATTAAACTTGCAAAGGTGCTTGGCAAAGGCAAAACGGTTGTTACCGTACTTCCCGATACCGCCGAAAGATATTTTTCAACCCCATTATTTGAATAAACAAAACCCCGTTCGTTGCCCAAGTGTTCGTAAGGACACTTGGGCAGTTTTATTCGCCTTGCGGCGAACTCTATTGCTTCGCAGTGATATTTGAACGAAACGTTCAAGTGATATTGCCTTCGGCAGTTTAAAGGCGAATAAAATATCACTGAAGCCCCAAGGCTTCAATATCACTCTTTGCGAAGCAAGGAATATCACGAAATAAAAAGAACCACCCGAAAAAGAGTTTTCATTTCTCTTCTTCGGGTAGTTTTGTCTTATACTGTTACAAGCAGAGAATTTGTGTGCCAAATTCCGTTTCTGATAAAGATAACTATCCTTAGCACCCCACGGGGTTTTTGTCGCTTAATGCGGCACATATTTACAGTTTTTTTACAAAAAATATCCTTGACCTTGCATTATATAGTGGTATAATTAAATGATAAAGTATTTAGTATTTAAAGGACGGAAAAGACTATGATTAAAAGACTGGCTGGGTGCATACGTGAGTATAAAACTCCCACCATAATAACCCTTATACTTATTGTGCTTGAAGCGGTTATAGAAACCTTCATTCCGTTTATAACTGCAGACCTTGTTAACCGTATAAAAGCACAGGTGCCTATTGAAGAGGTAATAAAAACAGGCGTATTTTTGGTTGCCCTTACCCTTGTTTCTCTTTGCTGCGGCGGTATAGCAGCCTTCACCTGTTCAAAGGCTTCCTGCGGCTTTGCAAAAAATTTGCGTAAGGATATTTATTACAGAGTGCAAGGCTTTTCATTTGAAAACATCGATAAGTTTTCAACCTCATCCCTTGTTACCCGAATGACTACCGATATTGCCAACGTGCAAATGTCATATATGATGATTATCCGCACTGCCATTCGCTCACCACTTATGCTTATTTTCTCGGTGGTTATGGCATACGTAATGGGTGGCTTTTTGGCAACTGCTTTTGTAATTGTAATACCCGTTTTGGCATTGGGTCTTTATTTCGTAAGCCGCAAGGCTATGCCTGCCTTCCGTAAGGTTTTCAAGCGTTATGACCGTCTTAACGAATCTATTGAGGAAAACGTACGTGGTATGCGCGTGGTAAAAGGCTTTTCCCGCGAAAATTACGAAAAGAAAAAGTTCAGCAAGGCATCCGACGATATTTGTCAGGGCTTTACCACTGCCGAGCGAATCGTTGCTCTTAATACTCCTTTGATGCAGTTTTGCGTTTACTTCAATATGATTTTCGTATTGATTGTAGGCTCTAAAATGGCAATCGAAAGCAAGGGCGTCGCACTTGACGTTGGTCAGATTTCTGCAATGCTTACCTACGGTATGCAGATTTTGATGTCTCTTATGATGCTTTCAATGATTTACGTTATTCTCACAATCTCTACCGAATCCTTCAAACGAATTTACGAGGTGCTTAAAGAAGAGCCTTCTCTTCATAACCCCGAAAATCCCGTTATGACTGTTGTTGACGGTTCTGTTGATTTTGAGGGTGTAAACTTTAAATACTCCTCTGCTGCAAAGCGTAACGCTCTTGAAAATATTGATTTGCATATTAAATCAGGTATGACGGTTGGTGTAATCGGTGGCACAGGCTCAGGCAAAACCTCTCTTGTGCAGCTTATTCCCCGACTTTACGACGTTACCGACGGCACCGTTAAGGTTGGCGGCAAGGACGTCAGAGAATACGGCCTTGACACCTTGCGTAACAGCGTAGCAATGGTGCTTCAGAAAAACGTGCTTTTTTCAGGCACAATCAAGGAAAATTTGCGTTGGGGTAATGCTAACGCTACCGACGAAGAACTGATTGAAGCCTGCAAGCTTGCTCAGGCAGATGATTTCGTCCGTTCCTTCCCCGACGGCTACGATACCAAGATTGAACAGGGCGGCACTAACGTGTCGGGCGGTCAGAAGCAGCGACTTTGTATTGCCCGCGCCCTTCTTAAAAAGCCTAAGATTTTGATTCTTGACGACTCCACAAGTGCCGTTGATACTAAAACCGACTCCCTTATTCGTGAGGGCTTCAAGAATTTCATTCCTGAAACAACCAAGATTATTATTGCTCAGCGTGTTGCTTCGGTTATGGATGCCGACCTGATTGTAGTTATGGAAAACGGCAAAATTTCTGCAATGGGCAACCACAGTGAGCTTCTTGAAAAGAGCGAAATATACCGCGAGGTATACGAGCAACAGATCTATGGAGCAGGGGGTGAGGATGATGAGTAAACCAATGGCAGGGCCGGGCGGCAAAGTGGCAGGTGTGCCAAAGGGCAAAAGGCTTGACGGCAAATGCCTTATAAGAGTTATCAAGTTTTTCTTCAAGTGCTACCCCGTGCTTGCACCCCTTACCGCACTGTGCATACTTTTTTCCGCAGGCGTATCGGCAATGCCCTCAATATTTATCCAACGGGTAATTGCCGCTATTGAAAATTGGTACAAAACGGGTGATTGGATATCTGCCAAGGCAGAAATTATACCTGCCGTTATCATCCTTGCAAGCCTTTACGTTGTCAGCCTTATTGCCATAACGCTTCACACACAGCTTATGGCATATATGACCCAAGGCTTCCTTAATAAGCTTCGCAAAAAGCTTTTTGACGGAATGCAAAATTTGCCTATCCGCTATTTTGACACCAACAAGCATGGCGATATTATGAGCCATTACACCAACGATATTGATACCTTGCGTCAGCTTATATCACAGTCGTTGCCTGCCTTGTTGCAATCCATAGCAATTGTAACAGTGGTGCTTTCGCTTATGCTTTGGTTCAGCGTGTGGATGACCCTTATAATTGTTGCAGGGGTTATTATGATAGCTCTTATTTCTAAAAAGTTCGGCGGCGGTTCAGCCAAATACTTTATCCGTCAGCAAAAGGCAACGGGCGAAACCGAGGGCTATATTCAGGAAATGATGAATGGACAGAAGGTTGTTAAGGTTTTCTGTCATGAAGAGGCAGGCAAAGAAGACTTTGACCGCATCAACGACGCCTTGTATGAGGATAGCTATCGTGCTCACGCATACGCCAATATGCTTGGCCCCATAAATATGAATATCGGTAATATACTGTATGTTCTTGTAGCGGTTGCGGCAGGCTTCTTCTTGCTTTCCAACTTTCAGAATTTAAGCATATCAGGCAAGGCGTTTCACATTAGCATTTTGGTGCCCTTCCTCAATATGACCAAGCAGTTCACTGCCAACGTTAACCAGGTATCACAGCAAATCAACTCGGTTGTAATGGCTATGGCAGGCGCAGGACGTGTGTTTGGACTTATGGATCAACAGCCCGAAGTTGACGACGGTTACGTAACCCTCGTAAACGCTAAGGTGGAGGAAGATGGCACCGTTACCGAAAGTGAAAAGCGCACAGGCAAATGGGCGTGGAAGCATCCTCACAGTGACGGCACCCTCACTTATACCTTACTTCAAGGTGACGTGCGACTTAGTCAGGTTGATTTCGGCTATGAAGAGGGCAAGGACGTCCTTCACGACGTAAGCGTTTACGCCGAGCCGGGTCAAAAGGTAGCCTTTGTTGGCGCAACAGGTGCCGGCAAAACTACTATAACCAACCTGATCAACCGCTTTTACGATATTGCAGACGGCAAAATCCGTTACGACGGCATCAATATCAACAAGATTAAAAAGTCTGATTTGCGCCGTTCGTTAGGCATCGTTTTGCAGGAAACCAACCTATTTACAGGCAGCGTAATGGATAATATCCGCTACGGTCGACTTGATGCTACCGATGATGAATGTATCAATGCGGCAAGATTAGCCGGTGCAGACGATTTTATTACCCGTTTGCCTGAGGGATATAATACAATGCTTAATAACAACGGCTCCAACCTGTCACAAGGTCAGCGTCAGCTTATTGCTATCGCCCGCGCCGCCGTTGCCGACCCACCCGTTATGATTCTTGACGAGGCAACCTCGTCAATCGATACCCGTACCGAAGCCATCGTTCAGCGCGGTATGGATAAGCTTATGGAGGGCAGAACGGTCTTTGTTATCGCCCACAGGCTCTCTACCATTATGAATTCTGACGTTATAATGGTCCTTGACCACGGCAGAATTATTGAGCGTGGCACCCATAAAGATTTGATTGCCCAAAAAGGCACCTATTACCAACTTTATACAGGCGCTTTTGAGCTTGATTAACAAATCCGTTGCTTGTATGCCGTGGCATACAAGCAACGGATATTTTTTCACTCCCATTTGACAAACCGCTTCCTCTGTGTTATCGTAATACTATCAAAATTCAGAGGTAAATTTATGATTAAAATAATGTTCGTCTGCCACGGCAATATATGCCGCAGTCCAATGGCAGAATTTATACTGAAAGATATGGCAAGGGGGCAGGGTATAGCAGACAAAATGCAGATTGCGTCCTGTGCCACAAGCACAGAAGAGATTGGCAACTCCGTTTATCCGCCTGCAAAGGCAGAGCTTGCCCGACACGGACTTGATGCCAAAGGCAAACGGGCGGTGCAGCTTACAAGGGCGGATTATGAAAATTACGATTTACTTATCGCAATGGATAGCAACAACATCCGCAACATTCACCGAATGATTGGCGGCGACCCCTTGGGCAAGGTCAAAAAACTGATGGATTATACCTCTCGCGGCGGGGACGTAGCAGACCCTTGGTACAACGGCCACTTTGACCGCACTTACGACGATATTTACGATGGGTGCTTATGCCTTATGAAGCATCTTAAAGACAATAATTTGATTTAAGGATTGATTATATGGAATTGGTATTACTTACCGCATTAGGAGTAGGCAGTGCCACTGTTATAGGCTCTGTAATTGGCTTTGTATTCAAAAAAATATCCCACAAATTCAGCGATATAGTCCTCTCTTTTGCGGCAGGCGTAATGCTTGCGGCGGCAGTGCTGGGGCTTATTCTGCCCTCTGTTGAGCAAGGCGGCAAATGGGCGCTTCCGCTGACTTTGGGCGGCATATTTGCAGGCGCAATTTGTCTTAACCTTATTGACAAGCTTGTGCCTCATCTTCATCAGTTTGTGGGTGCCAATAACGACGGACAGGTGCACAGTGAAAAACTTAATAAGGTGCTTCTTTTTGTCACTGCCATTGCAATCCACAATCTGCCCGAAGGCTTGGCGGCAGGTGTTGGCTTTGGTTCAGGCGATGCTTCACAGGCTTTGCTTATTGCAGGGGGTATTGCACTGCAAAACATTCCCGAGGGTATGGTGATAATCGGACCCATGCTTGCGGCAGGCGTATCTCCAAAGCGCACCTTTCTTTGTGCTCTGATTACAGGCTTTGTAGAGGTGGTAGGCACCTTTATCGGCTACCTTGCAGTCAGTGTGTCAGCGGCAATTCTTCCCTTTGCTTTGTCCTTTGCAGGCGGCACAATGCTTTACGTAATAAGCGACGAAATGATACCTGAAACTCACGCTCACGGCAGTCAGCGAGGCGCGACCTATGCGCTGCTAATCGGCTTTTGCCTGATGCTTGTATTTGACGTGTTGCTTTAAAAAAAGTCCTATGGCAAACCTTAGTCTGCCATAGGACTTTTCTCATATTCAGCAACAAAAAACTCAAGACCAACCTCTAACTTTTCAAGGCTTTTCAGTTTGTCTTGGTCGGTTTTTCCCGTTTTGTAGTAATAGGGGGTCATCATAAAAAGCGCTTCAATATCCTCGTTGCAATCAAGGGTAACGGTGTATTTAACCTCGCACCCCGATTTAAAGACGTAACCCTCTTTTTCAGTTTTAACGGCAGGGTTAAGATAGGGCTTGTCATAAACCGCCTGCTTTAACTCAAACAGATGCTTTTCCATAGGCTCCACTGTGATAAGCCTGCCCTTTTGCTTAAGTACCCGCTTAAACTCCTCACTTTCGGGCGCAAAGATGCACACAACACAGTCAACCGAATTGTCAGGCAGAGGAATTTCACCCACGCTTGCAACTGCAAACTGACTGCTTGGCAGCCGCCTTGCCGCCGACTTAACCGCATCCTTCGAAATATCAATACCGCATAAGACGTTGCCCTCTGCCAATAGGGAGGAATAGTACCCCTCACCGCAACCCGAGTCAAGTATGGTAAGACCTGTGCCAAGAATTTCTTTAACCTTATCTCGCAAGGGAGCGTAGTACCCCTTGTCTAAAAATCGGCTTCGTGCTTGCACCATAGCGCTGTCATCACCGTGACGCTTGCCCTTGGCGTTAGACATAAGCAGATTTATGTGACCTTGCCGTGCCACGTCAAAGCAGTGCCCTGACTGACACTTTGCAACGGTGTCACCCTTAAGCTGACCTTTACAAACGGGGCAACAAAACAACCAATCTTTCATTCAAAATACACCTTTGCCTTTAATGCCTCAAGCATAATTTTTGCACTGATAGCATTGGTGGCAAGAGGGATTTTTTGCACGTCGCAAAGACGGAGCAAAGCCGAAACGTCAGGCTCGTGAGGTTGAGCGGTCAAGGGGTCCCGCAAAAATATAACAAGGTCAAGATTGCCGTCTGCAAGCATAGCGCCGATTTGTTGGTCACCGCCAAGAGGACCGCTTTTCATACGGAAGATAGGCAAACTTGTTTCACCCATAATCAGTGTACCGGTGGTGCCTGTGGCAAAAAGCTCGTGGCAAGCCAAAACTTCCTTATATTCCTTTGCCAACTCTATAATTTCATCCTTTTTCTTATCGTGAGCAATAAGTGCAATTTTCATAATACCAAGTCCTTTCATTTACACTACAAAAATGATACCAAACGGCTACCGTTTTTGCAAGATGTTTATTGATTTATTTGTTGCAATATGTTAGAATTTTGTTGAGGAAGTGATTTTGGTGAAATTGTTATTCAGACAAAAAATCTTTGCTTTTTTCAGAAGCTATGACGTTTATAACGAGGCAGAAGAAACTCTTTTCACCGTAAAAGGCAAGTTTGACTTGGGATGTAAACTGCATATTTACGGCGCTAACGGTGTTGAGCAGGGACTTATAATGAGTAAAATTTTAAGCTTCTTTCCCGTTTATGAAATTTATCGCGGCAACGATCAGGCAGGGTATAATAAAATCGGTGAAATCAGATATAAATTCTCTCTATTTAAAACTAATTTTGAGGTTGATTTTAAAGGTTGGCAGGTAGAGGGAGATTGGCTGGCGTGGGACTTTGTTGTAAAAGACAAGGATGAACGCACAGTGGCAGTTATTTCAAAGGAGCATTTTCACTTTAGCGACACCTATTCGGTAGAGGTGGACGACTCCCAAGATTTGTTTGATGTGGTTGCGGTAATTACGGTTGCAGACCTTTTGCACGACGGTAAACACGACTAAAAAAAGCCTTGATACTATTCGGTATCAAGGCTTTTTTGCGGATTGTCAATTTGTCTTTTGGCATCCTCAATATCATTGAATTCCTCCCACCGCTTTAACAACCGCCTTACCTCAAAATAGGTAAGCAGTCCACCGGCAAGAATCAGCAAACCGCTTTTAATGTCAGAGGCGGTAGTAACGGTGGTGTACTGCCAAGGCTTATCGGGGTTGTAAAGCAGACCGATTGAATCACCCTCGTCGTATATTTCGGTGCTTCCGTAAACCACACCTTCATACTCATAATCATCAACAATATATGTAAAATAAGCGGTGCAGTGGGTGGGAGAAATGCCGCGACCACGGTGGTGGTACACAGTAACACTGTAAACCTCACCGGTATAGTCTTGCCATTTAAGCGACTTGTACTCGTGCTTTACAAACGTAACAATGCCTGTTATTGTAATGGCGGCAAAAAGCAGAAGAGTGCCTGTGTATTGCGAAAAAATCAAAAGCTTTCTTATCATATTAACCTCAGTTAAGTTTATAACCTTGTTCAGATTCCGTTCTTTCAGCCTTGCGTTGTTTGTAACGCTTCATATTAACGATAATAGCGATAATACCTCTGATTATTATGAATGGAAAAATTACTAAAACCAAGCCTGACCTATATGAAAAGGTGGGGTCTTTTTTAATTATGTATTCATCGGGGTTTTTTGGGTTGTATTTAATGGGCAGGGTGGTATAAAAACCGATTGGGTCATCATTATCAATCCTTTTTTTGTGCTCGTACACCTTGCCGTCCACCTCATAGGAAATGATGTAATCTGTGTAGGTGTAGTGGAATTCAACACCGGGAATCATATTGTTTGAGGGGTGCGAAAGGCTGGTAACCTGTGCCTCGGTTTCAACCCATCCAAATTTAAAATCTGCGCTTACAAAAGAAAAAATAAATACGATAATAAAAAGAATCAATGCAACAACGATGCTTAAAGCATAGGCTATAATATTATTTTTTGCTCTCATTTTTTATCCTCTCGCCAATTTCTTTAAATATAACTTTTGAAGCGGCGGCAAGCACTCTGCCAACCCCCACTGAAAGCACAATATTAAACAAAAAACTATCCTTATCCCCATCATAGTCGCACAAAATGTCAACCCTTTCACCGCGCTCTTTAACCTTAAAAGTGGTGTGCACAAGGGTCAAAAAGGGATAAACGACTGCACAAACCTTACCATAGTTAATGGCAGCATCGGCGGCATTCTCACCTGTGCATTTTATATTAAGAGTAAGTTTTTTTACAGTGATATGCCTTAACAACTCTTTAACCTCGGCCAACGTGTTGCCTACAATCCGCAAAACGTCACCAACCGAAACGGCCAAGCCTTGCTTTTTATCTTTGCTTCCTGCTTTGTTCAGTGCGGCTTGTTCATCATCCTTTATGCCAAAAGCCTTTTTAAGTGCCTTTGAAATAAAATTATCATTTTCACTTTTAGCATCCTTGGGAAGCTTGGCAACCTTAACGCCTGCAATCTTAACAACAAATCGAAATTCGCCCTGAGAGTTGCCGAAAATGATATGTATAGGCAGCAACAAGAATGCGCCTATTAAAGCTATAACAACAATTGCTATCCACATAGTGCTGCCTCCTTTATATTCTGTCAAAATCAGTTAGTGTAATTTGCCCCGATTTGATTTTTTTCGCAATCTGCTTGCGGCTTGTCTTAATATCTCCGCTGTCTGCAAGGGAATCGTTTGTGAAATAAAACTTTTTGACGGCTGTAACGTTTGGTAAAAGTGCGTTTTGGCGGAGCAACTGGTTTTTTATTTGCGACAAATCGCAATCATTTTCAATCTGTACAATCAGTGACAATACCTCGCCCTTTTCACTTTGAAGACCTAACACCGAGATAGCCTTTGCGCCCTCAATATTAAAATGCTCTTCAATTCGGTCGGGGTTGATGTTTTCGCCGTTATCACCGATTACAATGTCACTTTGTCTGCCGCAAATGAAATAATATCCGTCAATCTCGGTCAGGTTGTCATCGGTGTTAAACCACCCGTCAACCTGAATGGTTTTGCCGTTAATCATCTTTTTGGTGCATAGTGAGGTGCCCTTGACCCAAAGCACCCCGTTATCGTCGATTTTATATTCTACCGAATCAAAGGGTTTGCCGATAGAAACGGCGTTAAGATGACGTGGCTTCAACCTTAAATCCACCGAGGTGATGCCGATTTCACTTGCGCCGTAGCCGTTGTGCAGACTGTACCCTAAACTGTTAATAAGCCTTGCCGCACCAACACGCAAATAACTGCCGCCGCTTATGCAAAACTGTACCGACCGCCCAAAAAGGTGACGGTTAATTTTGCCAAAAGCCATTTTTGTGACGCCGCTTAAGGATGGGGCAATATTTTGCAAAGCGGTAAATAAGCCTGCAATAATTCCAAAAGTTGTTTCAGCGCCCTTTTCTTTAAGAGTCGAAAGCACCTTTTGCTCAATTTTGTGCCAAAGCATGGGCACTGCAAAAATATGTGTAACCTTGTGGTCGCGGCAAGTCTTTAAAATAGTGTCGGCAGAGTAATCGGTTAAAAATACCAGCGTTCTGCCGAAAAAACAAAACCAAAAGTAGACTGCAAAAAGTCCAAAAATGTGATAAAAGGGCAAAAAAGCCAAAAGTTTAAGTTCGCCCTTGTAATGCCTTATTATTTGCGGACATTCTTTAACAATAGCTTCAAAATTCAATATTTGCTCTGCCACCTGACTGCCCGAATAAAAGCAGACCACCTCATTCATAGAGGTTGCAGAGGATGAAAAGGCAATCTCATCCGCCATATCATCCAAAGAACAAGTGTTGTCACTTTTAAGAGCCAAAATATCAATAGGTGTGGCGGATAATTTGCTTTCGCCCACACATAGCGAATACTTAATGTTAAGTGATTTAATTATAGAGTTTGTAAGGTTTGCAGGGTAACGGGTGTTAACAAGATAGGGTTTGTTGCCGCTTATAAGAATAGCCCAAAAGCCCACAATCCAATTAAGACTGTTTTCGCACTCCAGTGCAACAAACTCACCTTTAATACCAATTTGCTTTTTAAGTGAATCGGCTGCAGACAGTATCATATCATAAGCCTCACCGTAGGTGTGCTTTTTGTTGCCTTCTTCACAAAGGATGCAGTCGGGGTGAGAAAACATAATTTCAAATATGGCTTTAAAATCTTTTTTTGAGTTAATAAGAGCCTTTTTGTTGCCCTTTAAAATCTTTTTAAAATTCATATTTTACTAATACCCGTTAATTGTAATAATTATCCTTTTTATTATAAAATTTCGGCAATAAAAAGTCAATAGACTTGTCAACCGCTTGTTGCTTTGGTATAATGGTGATATCATTAAAAGGCGGTGCAAAGCAAAGCCTCCCTCGTCAGAGGGAGCCGAGGGCTAACCTCTTAATAAAATAAATTAAAAGGCGGTGCTTTGAATGTTTAACTTTTTCGCAAAAGAGGGCAGTCGACAAGGGGATATGTATTACATTACCGACAGTGACTGCAACCATATTAAAAACGTACTCAGAATGAGGGTGGGCGACACCCTTTTAGTCAGTGATGGCGGTGTCAGTCATCTTTGCCAAATTGAAAATATTGGTGATGCCGTTGCCGTTAAAATCACCGAGGAAGATTATCAAAGCACCAATTTACCCGTAAAGCTTTATCTTTTTCAAGGGCTTCCCAAAAGTGACAAAATGGAACTTATTATTCAAAAGGCAGTGGAGCTTGGCGCCGCAGGGGTTATCCCTGTTGAAATGAAGCGATCGGTAGTAAAGCTTGACGACAAAAAGAAGCAAAGCAAGGTCACCCGTTGGCAAGCAATTGCCGAAAGCGCCGCAAAACAAAGCAAATGCAGTAATATACCCCAAGTTTTCCCCGTCACAAGCTATAAGGATGCCGTCAAGCAGGCAAGTGAGATGGATTTAATCCTTGTGCCTTACGAATGTGCCGAGGGAATGAAAGCAACCCAAAATGCCCTTAAATCTATCAAATCGGGGATGTCGGTAGGTATCTTTATCGGCACCGAGGGTGGCTTTGAGGATAAAGAGATTGAACAGGTAACGTCGGCAGGTGGGCAAGTTATCTCTCTTGGCAAGCGGATTTTACGCACCGAAACGGCGGCAATTGCCTCTCTTGCAATGTGTATGCTTTATATTGAAATGAATGTGAGTGACAACGATGTCTAATCTGCCAACCCAATTTGTAAGCAGAATGAAAACTCTGCTGGGCGACGATTACCCTCTGTATGAAAAGGCTATGAGCCGGCCGCCTGTCAGAGCCTTAAGAGTAAATACCGACAAAATATCGGTGGATGATTTTAAGGCAACTTGCCCTTTTGAAATTGAGCCAATACCCTATGTGGCAAACGGCTTTTACTTTGAACGGGAAAAGGTGGGCAATCACCCCTTTCACCACGCAGGGCTCTTTTACGTGCAAGAGCCTGCCGCAATGGCACCTGCCGAGTGTGTTGAGGTAGAGCCTGACTGGTGGGTGCTTGATATGTGTGCCGCTCCCGGTGGCAAAAGCACTCAACTCAAAAACAAGTTGGGCGAAAAGGGTGTCCTTGTATCTAACGAGATTATTCCTTCGCGCTGCAAAATCCTTACAGGCAATATTGAACGGCTTGGTCTCAAAAACTCGGTTACTACCTGTATGGATACAACACGCCTTGCAAATTTATATCCTAAAACCTTTAATCTTGTAATGGTTGACGCTCCCTGTTCGGGTGAAGGAATGTTCCGCAAGGAAGAAATTGCAATATCCGAATGGAGCCAAGACAACGTAACAATGTGCGCTACCCGTCAGGCAGAAATTTTAGAAAATGCCGCAAAGGTTGTTAAGGGCGGTGGATATATTGTTTATGCTACCTGCACCTTTTCTATTGAGGAAAATGAAATGACGGTGGATAACTTTTTGAAAAAGCACCCCGAATTTGAACTTGTGCCCGTCAGTGACAGAGTGCAAAAAGCAACGGCAGAGGGAATTGAATTTGAGGGTTGCGCTTGCAAGAATATCCGCTATGCCCGCCGTTTCTATCCTCATTTAAGCAGAGGCGAAGGGCAGTTTATGGCACTGCTTCATAACACTTGCGAAGAAACAAAGGGCTTTGCGCCAAAAAACACACCTCAAAAGATTGATAAAGTCATCACCGATTTCCTTGATGACACACTTGCCGATTACGACAAAAACTTTGTGCAGATTTATAACGGTAACCCCGTATATTTCACCCCTGATTTTTCTGTGTCAAAGGGTACTGCCTTTATGTGCGGTGTGACAATCGGAGAGGTGCGCAAGAATTATATTCAGCCCCATCATCAGTTTTTCTCTGCAATGGGTGATAATTTCAAGCGCAAAATCGACCTTGCTCCTGATGATGAGCGGCTCCATAAATATCTGCGAGGCGAACAGATAGAGGCAGACTGCCCTAACGGTTGGGCGGTAGTTTCCGTTTGCGGCTCTGCACTTGGGGGAGTAAAGGTTGTGTCAGGCGTGGCAAAAAACCATTACCCCAAGGGATTAAGACTCTTTTGACTGACATAAATGAACAAAAATAACACCGAAAAATGTTGACATTAGCAGAATAAAGTGCTAAAATAAAAATACTTATTTCTACAGATTTTTTTGAGGTGCTTTGTCTTAGTTAAAAATTTGACTTAACTTCTGATAAAAATCTGTTTTTTTATTAGGATGTAAATTTTTTTACATACAAAAACCAAAAAATATTGGAGGAAAAAGAAATGAAAAAGCTTATCGCACTTCTTCTCGCCGCTGTTTTGCTTCTTGGCTGTGCTGCTTGTGGCGGCACCGCTAACACCGGCGACGACAAGACCGACGATGCAGGCAAAAAGTTGAAGGTTGGTTTTATCTTCCTTCACGACGAGCAGTCTACTTATGACAAAAACTTCATGGTTGCTGCCAAGGCTGCTTGCGAAGAAATGAAGGTTGACTATGCACAGAAGACTCAGATTCCCGAATCTAAGGCTTGCTATGACGCCGCTGTTGAACTTATCGAGGTTGACGGTTGCGACATCATCTTTGCTGATAGCTTCGGTCACGAGCCTTTCCTTATGGACGCTGCTAAGAAGTATCCTAAGGTAGAGTTCTGCCACGCTACCGGTACCAATGCTCATACCGCAGGTCTTAAGAACTTCCACAATGCATTTGCTTCTATCTATGAGGGTCGTTACCTCGCAGGTGTTGCTGCAGGTCTTAAGCTCAACGAAATGATTGAGGCTAAAAAGATTACTGCTGACAAGGCAAAGATGGGCTACGTTGGCGCATTCACCTTTGCTGAAGTTATGTCAGGTTACACCTCTTTCTATCTTGGCGCAAAGTCAGTTTGCCCCACTGTAACTATGGATGTTAAGTTCACCGGTTCTTGGTACGATGAGCAGAAGGAAAAGGAAGCTGCACAGGCTCTTATCGCAGGTGGCTGCGTACTTATCAGCCAGCACGCTGACTCTATGGGTGCTCCTACCGCTTGTGAGACTGCAGGTGTTCCCAACGTATCTTACAACGGTTCTACCGTTGCAGCATGCCCCAACACCTTCATTGTTTCTTCCAGAATTGACTGGACTCCTTACTTCAAGCATATGATCAAGTGCGTTCAGGATGGCAAGGCAATCGAAGCTGACTGGACCGGCACTATCGAGACCGGCTCTGTTGTTCTTACCGAGGTTAACGAGAAGGCTGCTGCTAAGGATACCGCTAAGAAGATTGAAGAAGTTAAGGCTAAGCTCCTTGATGGTTCTATCAAGGTATTCGATACTGCTAACTTCACCGTTGGCGGCAAGAAGATTGATTCTTACACCGCTAACGTAAATTCTGATGATGACGATCCCGCCAACGGCAAGTACGTTCCTGATACCGAAGCTGTTGAGGATGGCATCTTCTACGAGTCAAAGCACCGTTCAGCTCCTTACTTTGATATGGAAATTGACGGCATCACTCTTCTTGACAGAAATTACGGCTAATAAATAATCCAAGTTTAAGGCGAGGGGAAACCTCCTCGCCTTAAACTAATTTTGAAGAAATGGCTATAAAATTATAACCATTTCTTGAGAATTGTTTGAATGGAGGCTTAACGTGGACAAACAACCTGCTATCCAACTAAAAAATATAACCAAAGTGTTTGGCAAGGTAATTGCCAATAAAAATGTTAATCTTACTGCATACCGTGGTGAGATTCTTTCCATTTTGGGCGAAAACGGCTCAGGCAAAACCACTTTGATGAATATGATTTCGGGCATCTATTTCCCCGATGAAGGTGAAATCTTTATAAATGGTGAAGAGGCGGTTATCGCTTCTCCTAAAGATGCCTTTGATTACAAAATCGGTATGATTCATCAGCACTTCAAACTGGTTGACGTTTTCAGCGCCGCTGAAAATATAGTGCTTGGTCTTGACGAGGGTAAGTACAACCTTAAAAACTCAACCGAAAAGATTAAGCAAATCAGTGAGCAATACGGCTTTTCCCTTGACCCTCAAAAGAAAATTTACACAATGAGCGTTTCCGAAAAGCAAACGGTTGAAATCATAAAGGTGCTTTACCGCGGTGCCGATATTCTTATTTTGGACGAGCCTACCGCAGTTTTAACTCCGCAAGAAACCGAAAAGCTTTTCAACGTGCTTCGCCGTATGCGCGATGACGGCAAGTGCATCATCATAATCACCCACAAGCTTCACGAGGTATTATCCTTGTCTGACCGCGTTTCTGTTTTGCGCAAGGGTGAATATGTGGGCACAGTTCAGACAAGCGAAACCAACGAGTCAGAGCTTACCGAAATGATGGTTGGTCAAAAGGTGGAGCTTAACATTCACAGAAGCGAGCCTAAAGACCCACAGGACAGACTTGTTGTTGAAGGTATAAGCTGTGTTGACCGTCAGGGTGTTACCGTTCTTGATAATGTTTCATTCACTGCCCGTTCGGGTGAAATTTTGGGTATTGCAGGTATTGCAGGCTCAGGTCAGCGCGAGCTTTTAGAGGCTATTGCAGGCTTGCAGCATCTTACCACAGGTGAAGTTATCTATCACAACCCCAAAACAGGTAAAGAGGATAATTTGCGAGACAAAACTCCTATGCAAATTCGCGAGTTAGGTGTACGCCTCTCCTTTGTTCCCGAGGACCGCTTGGGAATGGGCCTTGTGGGTAATATGGATATTATCGACAATATGATGCTCCGTAGTTACCGCAGAGGCAAATCCTTGTTCCTTGAGCGCAAAACACCAAAGGATTTGGCAGAGCATATTATTAGCGACCTTGAGGTTGTTACCCCTGGTCCCACAACTCCAGTAAGGCGCCTTTCAGGCGGTAACGTTCAAAAGGTACTTGTTGGCAGAGAGATTGCATCTGCACCCACAGTTCTTATGGCGGCATACCCCGTCAGAGGCTTGGATATAAACTCATCCTACACCATCTACAATCTGCTTAATGAACAAAAAGAAAACGGCGTTGCCGTAATCTTTGTTGGTGAAGATTTGGACGTGCTTATTGACCTGTGCGACAGAATAATGGTTATCGGCTCAGGCAAAGTGACAGGTATGGTTGACGGCAGAACAGCTAAAAAGGAAGAAATCGGTCTTCTTATGACTAAATCTGAAAAGGAAGGGGATAGCAATGGCTAAAAGTACGGTAAAACCCACCCGCGAGCCGCTTTTTCACGTTGTAAAGCGTGACGATATGCCGTGGTGGAAGGCTTGGCTCATCAGAATTGCAACTATTGTTATTGCCTTTATATTAGTTGGATTTTTGTGTGTTATGGTTACAAAGCAAAGCTTTGGCGCCTCTTTTAAAATAATGTTTACAGGTGTTTTCGGCAGATTGTTCGAAGGCTATCCCACAATGCTTTGGAAGTATTTGCAAGAAGTTGCAATTTTGCTTTCCTTGGCGCTTGCGCTTACTCCTGCTTTCAAAATGAAGTTTTGGAACTGCGGCGCAGAGGGACAGGCTCTTATCGGCGGTCTTGCTTGCCTTATGTGTATGATAGAATTGGGCGACACCCTTTCTTATCCCGTGTTGATTTTGGTGATTGCCGTTGTAAGTATGGCGGCAGGCGCTCTTTGGGCTGTAATTCCTGCGGTATTCAAAGCATTTTTCAACACCAATGAAACCTTGTTCACCCTTATGATGAACTATATCGCAACTCAGATAATTGCTTACTACGTTTACATCAAGGGCGGCGGCTCCAACGTTATCAACCCCGTTGAAGCAGGCAATTTCCCAACCGTTATGGGAAATCAGTACTTTGTAAACACCGTAATTGTTGCAGTTATCACCATTTTGATGTACGTATACCTTCGTTACAGTAAGCAGGGTTACGAAATTTCCGTTGTTGGTGAAAGCCAAAATACCGCTCGCTATATCGGTATCAACGTTAAAAAGGTAATTATCCGCACTATGCTTATTTCAGGTGCTTTGTGCGGCGTTACAGGTATGCTTTTGGTTGCAGGTACCAACCACAACATCAACGTAAATATTGTTGGTGGTCAAGGCTTTACTGCAATTCTTATTTCATGGCTTGGTCAGTTTAATCCCTTTATTATGGTTATTATGACTGCCATTGTAATTTTCCTTCGCTTAGGTGTAGCCAAGGTTGCAGACACAGCCTTGCTTAACTCCTCTTTCTCAGAGATTATGATTGGTATCGTGCTTTTGATGCTTGTAGGCTGCGAGTTCTTCATTCACTATTCCATCAAGTTTAAGCGTAAAAAGGAGGCAGGCGTATGAGTATCCAGCTCGATATGATTATCCAATTTATTTGCCGTGCTATACTTCTTGGCGTACCTCTGCTTTACGGCTCAACGGGTGAGATTATAACCGAAAAATCGGGTCACCTTAACCTTGGTATCCCCGGTATTATGTACGTTGGTGCTATCAGCGGTGTTGTAGGCTCATTCCTTTACGAAAACGCCTGTGGCAACGATATTGCAAAGATGAACGTTGCTTTGGCAATCCTTATTCCTTTGGTTTGCGCCGTTTTGGGTGCAGTTCTTATGGGACTGATTTACAGCTTCCTTACCGTTACACTTCGTGCAAATCAGAACGTAACGGGTCTTGCCATTACCACACTTGGTATCGGTCTTGGCAACTTCCTTGGAGCATCCCTTATCAATCTTACCAACAGTGAGTTGCCCTCTATCGCACTTACTAAAACAAGTTCGTTTTTCTCGGCAAAGCTTCCCTTTGCAGAGAAATTAGGTTGGTTTGGCGAACTCTTCTTGTCTCACGATTTCTTAACCTATCTTGCAGTTGTAATTGCAATTATCACAACCTTTGTGCTTAATCGCACCCGTGTTGGACTTAACCTTCGCGCAGTTGGTGAAAATCCTGCAACCGCCGATGCGGCAGGCGTAAACGTAACAAGATATAAGTATGTTGCAACCTGTATCGGCAGTGCTATTGCAGGACTTGGCGGACTTCAGTACGTTATGGCATATGCAAGCGGAGTTTGGTCAAACAACGCTTTCGGTGACCGCGGTTGGATGGCTATCGCACTTGTTATCTTCGCATTGTGGAAGCCTTCTATGGCAATTGTTGGCTCCTTTGTATTTGGTGCCCTCTGTAATGCAAATAACTACATTCAGGGTCTTGGTACCGAAACACAGGAACTTTTCAAGATGCTTCCTTACGTTGTAACAATAGTTGTTCTTATTATTACAAGTATGCGTAAAAAACGCGAGCATCAGCCTCCCGAAAGCTTGGGCTTGCCCTATTTCAGAGAAGAAAGATAATGAATTAAAAAGCGGTCAAAATTTGACCGCTTTTTCTTTACTTTAAAATACACCTATGGTATAATAACTATGTATTTACATAACTAATGTTAGTGCCATCAGTTCAAGGGCGGCAGGGTAAATCTGCTCTATCTGTGATGGTGGCAAAGGGTTAATTCCTTTGCCCAATTCAACGGTGAAGCCGGGCTTTCCAAATTGGTCAATAAACCAATCCTTAAATCCACCGTGGGACGCAGTGCCGGCAGGGTCTGCCATCTTGTAGCCTGATGATGCTGCAAGGATTTTTGCCATCCGCTCGGCTTGAGGCGGAGTTTTGTCACCGTACCGCCAATATATTTCTTCTCCCTGAGTGTGCAAAGCCATAACCTGCTCTATGTTAACCCGTCGGCAAAGATTTGTCAGCGCTACTGTTTCAGGCTCGCTTTCAGGTCGGCATCCGCCATAGCGAGAGGGGGCAGGACCAAATATACCTTGCTCCTCTTCTATAAGCTTCAGTTGATGCCACCCTGCATTAAAGTTGTGATTGATGTCAACCCCTCTTCCGTTGGCATTCCAATCTTCAAAGTGACCGCCGCACAATCTTTTAATACGTGGCGCGTGGCTAAGGCAGGCTTTTTCACCGTGAATGGCAATGTCGCACCCGTCAGGGTTGACCATTGGCACAACTATAAGCCCTCGCTCTTTTAAAGCTCTGCGAATAGGTATGCCTGTCAGTGCGGTATTCATTACAATGCAGTTACACAAATCCTCAACAAATCGCAACGCAATGGCAGAGGTAATGCGCTCCTTACCGTGAAAGGCGGCGGCAATCAAAACGTACCGCTTGCATTTGCCAAGCCGAAGGGCAAGCAACTCCTTGCCCATAAAGCTTTTACCGATTCTTGAAAGGGATAAAAAAGGATATTTTCCAATCAAGGCGTAAATTTCACGCCGCAAAACATTATAATCCTGTTCAACTGTTTCTATGATGTGACCCATATTTTTCACTCCTTAAAACAGTTTATGCAGACTTAATAAAAATAAGAACAAAGGAAATTTATATGGATATGATTGAACGGACTACTGCCACCGAATATAAGTTTAAAGGCAGAATATTAAATACCCGTGTTGACGACGTGCTTTTGCCCGACGGCAGTGAAAGTAAGCGCGAAATAATCGAGCACAGTGGTGGTGTGGGTGTAATTGCCCTTACCGACGATAACTGTATATGCCTTGTCCGTCAGTACCGTCACCCATATGGCGAGGTTATCTATGAAATTCCCGCAGGCAAGCGCGAAACGGGGGAGGCGCCTCTTACTTGCGGCAAGCGTGAGCTAAGTGAGGAAGCAGGCTATACCGCAGAAAAGTGGCTAAGCTTGGGGGTTATTTACCCCACGCCTGCTTATTGTAACGAAAAAATTTACATTTTTCTTGCCACTAAGTTAACAAAGGGTAATGTTCACCTTGACCAAGGTGAATTTGTAGAAAGTGTAGCCTTACCCCTTGAAGAATGTGTAAAAATGGTTATGTCGGGTGAAATTAAGGATGCAAAAACCCAAATCGCCATACTTAAAGTTTTAGCAATGAAGGAGGCAGAGCAGTTATGAAAAGAATAATATCCTTGATTATGGTAATTTTAGTGGCTGTAAGCCTTGTTTCTTGCAATGCTCAAATTGAAAGCGGAGGTAAGCCTACTCCCGATAAGGTAACGTCAGGAAATTACGAGGCAGACCCCGAAGAAACGATGCTTTACAGAATTGACGAAAAAAGCGCCAAGGAGCTGCTTGGTGAACTTACACCTATAATCAGTCAAATGGCAATTAAGGTGTACGACAGTGACCTTATTTACTTCAAAAAGATAGTTAACTATCTTTCACAGTTTAACGATTATGAGGGTGACTTGGCTCAGTATATGCATTCGGTAGAGCTTCTTTGCGACGCTTATTATGATATGTACGTGCTTAACTGCACCGCAAAAGAGGTAAAAGAGCAGATAGATGGTTATTTTGACACGTACTACAAACTGTCAGAGGAGTTTAAAAGTCAGTATTCACCCTTTGAAGCCTCTGATTTGTATGCAATATCTACCCGTATAGGAATATTGGTTGAAGAAATGTTGACGTCAAGCGAAGAAACCTCGTCAACCCAGTCTCAAACTCAAAATGAAACCTCATCAGCGGTATCACCCAACTGAGAAGAGGGTATAATCTGTTTGGTTGACAACATAATAATATCGTGATAAAATATATTTGAAGCAGGTGCTTCAATAAAATATAAAGGACTGATTTTATGCCATTTATTATTGCAGGTATTGTTGTAGCAGTTATTATTCTTTGCTTAAGAGTAGTACCGCAGGCAACCGAGTATGTTATTGAACGCTTGGGTAAATATCAAAAAACCTGGAACGCAGGCTTGCATTTTCTTATTCCTGTTATCGACCGCGTTTCAAAGCGCGTAACCTTAAAAGAACAGGTGCTTGATTCACCTCCACAGCCCGTTATTACTAAGGATAACGTTACAATGCAAATTGATACCGTTGTTTATTTCAAGGTGTTTGATGCAAAGCTGTTCACCTACGGCGCAGTTAATCCTATCAGCGCATTGTCAAACCTTGCAGCTACCACTCTGCGTAATATTGTTGGTGAGCTTGAGCTTGACGATACCTTGACCTCACGCGATACCATTAACGGCAAAATGACCGAAATACTTGACTGTGCAACTGACCAGTGGGGCATTAAGGTTAACCGTGTTGAGCTTAAGAATATTATTCCTCCCTCAGAAATTCAAAATGCAATGGAAAAGCAAATGAAGGCAGAGCGTGACCGCCGCGAAACCTTGCTTGAGGCAGAGGGTCACAAAGCCGCCGTTATCACTCGTGCAGAGGGTGACAAGCAGGCTATGATTCTTGCTGCAGAGGGTGAGCGTGACGCTCGCATTGCTCGTGCAGAGGGTGAGGCAAAGGCTATCCTTCTTGCCAAACAGGCAGAGGCAGACGGACTTGCCGCTCTTAAGAATGCAGGCGCCGATATGGCAGTGCTTGAGCTTAAAAAGTATGAGGCATTGATTGAGGTGGCAAACGGCACCGCATCCAAGATTATCATTCCTACCGACGTTGTAAATCTTACAAGAGATAACGTGGTGTTCTCCGAAACCACAGGTCTTGGCGATTCAACCGATGCCGCACCTAAAGCCCCTGAAAAAAAGAAAAAAGACCCTTGCTGTGACTGATTTTAAATCCCCCTCTGTTGTGGCACCCTCCGTAAGGAGGGTGCCACAGTTATATTCGCGGGCGGCGAGTGATATTGCTTTGCAGTTATATTTGGACTATGCCCAAGTTATATTCGCTTCGCGAGTTTTGAAAGCGAATATAATATCACTGAAACGACAAGTTTCAATATCACTTTGCGTGATAACGCAAAACATCACTGTGAGACCTGTCTCACAATATCACTTAATATTTTTATTTTTGATATAGGTTAATTTAAAAATATGTACTCCCGTTACGCACATTTTGAAAGTGCGTAACCCACTATGACACTTATCTGTAGAAAGTGTCAATTTTTATATAAAAAAGAATAAGGGAGAACACTTCTTTACGAAGTGTCTCGCTTTGAGGGGGATTTTTAATGAATAAGAAATATTGAATAATGAAAAATGTCGGTATGTCTCGTTGGGACAACTAAATTTGTAGGGGGCGGCGCTTGTCGACGACCCGTTGAATTGGCCGTTTGCTAAGCTTGTGCCTGTAGGGAAGACACTCCACCTTTCTCTTTTTATCCAAAACAAAAAAGGCTATCAGTTCAATAAACTGATAGCCTTTAACCTTTTTACTTAATTATTGCTCTGTGGAAGACCTTTTTGCCCTTGCGGATTTTAACGCCCTCTACCAATGCAGCCTTGCTAACAACAAGGTCGTGAGCCTCTACCTTTTGCTCGTCAAGGGTAACACCGCCCTGCTGAATAAGACGGCGAGCCTCACCCTTGCTGGGAGTAAGACCACACATCATAAGCAGGTCAATGATACCGATGCCGTCATCGCTAATATCGTCGGCGTTAATTTCGGTGGTGGGCATATTGCTGTCGTCACCGCCGCCTGCAAACAGGGCGTGAGATGCGGTTTTGGCCTTTTCAGCCTCTTCCTCGCCGTGAACAAGAGCGGTAAGCTCGTATGCAAGCAACTCTTTCTTCTCGTTAATGCGAGATGAATCCCACTCTTCCATCTTTTCGATTTCTTCAATGGGGATAAAGGTGAGCATACGGATGCACTTCATAACGTCGGCATCGTTAACGTTGCGCCAATACTGGAAGAACTCAAAAGGAGTAGTCTTGTTGGGGTCAAGCCAAACGGCACCGTTAGCAGTTTTACCCATCTTTTTACCCTCACTATTCATAAGCAGGGTAATAGTCATTGCATAGGCATCGTGACCTGTCTTTTTACGGATAAGCTCGGTACCGCCAAGCATATTGCTCCACTGGTCATCACCGCCGAACTGCATATTGCAGCCGTAGTTGTTGTGCAAATGATAGAAGTCGTAAGACTGCATAATCATATAGTTAAACTCAAGGAAGCTAAGACCCTTTTCCATACGTTGCTTGTAGCACTCGGCACGAAGCATATTATTAACCGAGAAGCAAGCACCAACGTCACGAAGCAGCTCAATGTAGTTAAGCTTTAAAAGCCAATCGGCATTGTTAACCATAATAGCCTTGTCTTCGCCAAACTCAATAAAACGCTCCATCTGTTTTCTGAAGCAGTCGCAGTTGTGCTGAATGGTTTCGGGAGTCATCATAGAGCGCATATCGGTTCTGCCTGAGGGGTCACCGATATAGCCTGTGCCGCCACCGATAAGAACAACAGGCTTGTTGCCTGCCATCTGCAAACGCTTCATAAGGCAAAGAGCCATAAAGTGACCAACGTGCAGTGAGTCGGCAGTGGGGTCAAAGCCAATGTAAAAACGGGCGCCGCCGTTGTTTATAAGCTCTCTGATTTCGGGCTCGTCGGTAACCTGAGCAATCAGACCTCTTGCTTTAAGTTCTTCATATATCTGCATTTTGAAATCCTCCTAAAAGGTTATTTGTATTTAATTTCGTAATTTGTTCCCGTAATGCCTGCCACAACGCCGCGACCGATAAGCCCCTCGTTATCCATACAACAGGTAATCCACTTGTTTTTGCGGAATAACAATTTGTCACTGTGACTGTTTTCCAAATCGGTGTTGGTACCCTTTGGCAGTGCCACAACACAACCAAAACCGCTCTGGCTTACTTCAATGGGGCAAAAGTGCATAGAGGTTGCATATACCTCAATAGCAGTACCCTTTGGCACAAAAAAGCCCCGCACTTCTTTGGAATCAATGGTGCCGTTTTTGAACTTGCACAAAGGAGCAAGAAGCAACACCAAATCGGTAACGGCTACGTTAACTTCGGATGACGTGTGCCACTCCAAAGCGTTAAGCTTGTTGCTGTGGCCCCAACAATATCCTACTTGAGTAGGCATCTCGCCAAAATAATTCTGGCAAATTTCATCTGCGATTTCAAGGCACTCAAATTTAGGCTCACTTGGCACATAGCTTGACGCACCCTCAGGCATAGCAACCGTTTCACCGACTGAAACAATCTCTGCCGTGTCACAGTTAAGCACTCTGCCGAAAGGAGCAAACTCTTCATCGGTCACAAAGTAAAGTTTAACGTCGGGATTTAATTCTCTTAATTTTTGAAGCATATTAACATCTCCGCATTTTAACAAATACACATATATAATAACATAACACACCAAGGTATACAACTAAAAAATTAACCAAATCTATGACTTTTTGCCTCTTTTTTGCAAAAAATAGTTGCAGAGGTGGCAAAAATGAAAAAAAGAATGTTGGCAATAGTCCTTACTGTCACAGTGTTGCTTATAATATCGGCATATCGGGTTGGCAGTATCACGTTGGGACTTTCAAAAGCGGTGTCTACCAGTAGCGGAAGCTACACCTTGACTGTGGCAACTCCCCGAGGCACCCTTTACGACTGCAATATGAACAAAATCACCAACACCGCATCTAAACGGGTGGCGGTGCTTATTCCTACTACCGATACGGTTGCCGACGTTACCAATCAGTTGGGTGACGGAGCAAAAAGCATCCTTGACCGACTGAAATCGGGCAAGCCTATTGTAGCAGAGGTGCCCATTGATTTTATCTGCGAGGACGCTAAAATTTTCACTGTGGATAGGGGTGTGCCCGACGATTGCCTTGCTCCTCATATCGTAGGCTATCTTGATGCCGATGGCAAAGGCGTGACGGGAATTCAGCGTGCATATGAAAATCTGCTTGGACAAGCAGCACCCCTAAAAATCACCTACACCGTTGACGCTACAGGCAGAGCGCTGTCGGGTGTTGAGCCGAAAATAGAGGGTGCTCCCCACAGTGAAAAAGGGGTAGTGCTAACTCTTGACTCCCGAATTCAGCGTATCGTCCAAAGTCAAGGTGAAAGCCTTAAAAAAGGCGCCGTCATCGTTATGGAATCGGCAACGGGCAAGCTTCGGGGTGTGGCAAGCTTTCCCGACTTTTCACCCGATAGAGTGGGTCAGGTGCTTAACTCCCCTGACGGCGCCCTTGTAAACCGCGCTCTTTCTCTTTATAACGTGGGCTCGGTATTTAAACCTTGCGTGGCATTGACGGCACTCGGCATGGGGATTTCAGACAACTTTGCTCACTCTTGCATAGGCTATTCCCTTGTTGGCAGTAATAGGTTTAACTGCAACGCTCTTAACGGTCACGGCAATCTTAATATGACCGATGCTCTTGCCAAATCCTGCAACTGCTATTTTATTGAACTGGGCAAAAAAGCAGGTGCAAATGCTCTCTACAACACGTGCATACGGCTTGGATTTAACCGCGCCTATTCTCTTTGTGATGGGGTAGGCACATCGGCAGGGGTGCTTCCGAGTGTGAAAACCTTGTCGGCACAGCCTGCCGCCTTGGCAAATTTCTCCTTTGGACAAGGGGATTTAATGCTATCTCCCTTACACATCGCAGTGATGACGGCGGCAATCTCCAACGGGGGATTTTTGGTCACCCCATCGGTTATAGAGGGTACCACCGACGGAGAAAAAATCACACCTGAAGAAGTGGGTGAGCCACGGCGTATTTTAGACTCCAACCTGTGCGAACAGGTGGCAAAAATGATGGTGGCGGTGGTAGAAAACGGAACAGGCAAATCGGCTAAAACCGATTTTGGTGAGGCTGGCGGCAAAACTGCAACCGCCGAAACGGGCTGGGTGGTTAATGGCAAAACGGTTACGCAGTCTTGGTTTGCAGGCTTTTGTAAGGGCTACACAGTGGTGGTGCTTTGCGAAGACGGAGTATCAGGCTCGGCAGACTGCGCCCCCGTCTTTAAACGGGTGTGCGATATGTTGGCAGAAATTTAGGCTAAAGCCTTGACAAAATCGGGGATATGATATAAACTAATCTTGTTAAAATATTTACGGCTGTGACAAAGCAAAAGGTGTTTTGTGTTTTATTAAGAGAGGGCGCAGTTTGGTGCGATGCGCCTATAAGACCGTCACCGTGCCGGCTTTTGAGCCTCTGCCCGAAAGGGCGGCGTAATCCCTGCGTTAAAGGGGACGAGTGGTCACGCATCGCGTGGCAATTTGGGTGGTACCGCGGTTTACTCCGTCCCTTGTTTTTGGGGCGGAGTTTATTTATTTTTACGGAGGATTTTACTATGAAATGGACATCCCTTAACGAGTGCAGAGAAAAGTATCTGTCTTTCTTTGAGTCAAAGGAGCATTTGCGTCTGCCAAGCTATTCCCTTGTGCCAAATAACGATAACAGCTTGTTGCTTATCAATTCAGGTATGGCACCTATGAAAAAGTTCTTTACAGGTGAGGTTACACCTCCTCGCAAGCGTGTTACCACCTGTCAAAAGTGCATCCGCACCCCTGATATCGAGCGTGTTGGCCATACTGCCCGTCACGGCACCTTCTTTGAAATGCTGGGCAACTTTTCCTTCGGTGATTATTTCAAGCACGAAGCAACCGCTTGGGCTTGGGAGTTTTGCACCAAGGTTATGGAAATTCCCGAAGAATTGCTTTACGTTTCAATTTACGAGCAGGATGACGAGGCATATGATATTTGGACTAAAGAGGTTGGCGTTGACCCCTCTCATATGGTGCGCCTTGGCAAAGAGGATAATTTTTGGGAGCATGGCTCAGGTCCTTGTGGCCCCTGTTCCGAGATTTATTTTGACCGCGGTGTAAAGCACGGTTGCGGCAAGCCTGATTGTGCCGTTGGTTGCGATTGTGACCGCTTTATCGAAATCTGGAACAACGTTTTCTCACAGTTTAATAACGACGGCAAGGGCAATTATACCGAGCTTGCCCAAAAGAATATTGATACAGGTATGGGCCTTGAGCGTCTTGCTTGCGTAATGCAGGACGTTGACAATCTTTTCGAGGTTGACACCGTGCAGAATATTATGAAGCGCATCAGCCGTATTTGTGGCGTCACCTACAAGGAGGATGCTAAGAAGGATGTATCCTTGCGCGTTGTAACCGACCATATCCGCTCTACCGTATTTATGATTGGTGACGGTGTAATGCCCTCAAATAACGGCAGAGGCTACGTTCTTCGTCGACTTCTTCGTCGTGCCGCCCGTCACGGACGACTCCTTGGCGTTAACCGTCCTTTCCTTAACGAAGTGGTTGAAACAGTAATTACCGAAAACGAGGGTGCCTATCCCGAGCTTCGCGAAAAACAAGAGCTTATCACCAAGGTTATTTCAGTTGAGGAAGAGGCATTTGCCCGTACTGTTGACCAGGGTATGCAAATCCTTGACAGCTTTGTAGAAAACGGTGGCGGCAAGCTATCAGGTGAAGAGGCGTTTAAGCTTCAGGACACCTACGGATTCCCCATTGACCTGACTGTTGAAATTCTTGCCGACCGCGGTGTAGAGGTAGATGTGGATTCATTCCGTCAGATTTATGACCAGTATCGCAAGGATACTCGTGCCGCCCGTAAAAATGCAGGCGCAGACGCCTGGAAGGGTGAGCAAAATCTTCTTGCAGAAATGCCTGCAACCAATTTTGTAGGATATACCGACCTTTCTTGCGAGGGTAAGGTGCTTGGTATCGTCTGCGAGGACGAAACAGCAGTTGCCGCAAGTGAGGGCCAAAGCGCAGTTGTTGCTCTTGATACAACCTGTTTCTATGCCGAAAGCGGCGGTCAGGTTGGTGACACAGGTGTTATTGTTGGTGAGGGCTTTGAATTTGCCATTACCGACACTCAAAAAACCAACGAGGGCGTTTATATGCATATGGGTAAGGTTACAAAGGGCACCTTGTCACAGGATGCAGTTGTTACCGCAAAGGTTGATGCAGACCGCCGTATGTCTATTATGCGCAACCACACTGCCGCTCACTTGCTTCAGGCGGCACTCCGTCAGGTGCTTGGCACCCACGTAGAGCAGGCAGGTCAGCTTGTAACTGCCGACAGTGTCCGCTTTGACTTTACTCATTTCTCTGCAATGACTGCCGAGCAGATTGCACAGACCGAGGCTATTGTAAACAATGCAATTCTCAGCGGAGCTCTTGTAACAATGACCGAAATGCCCATTGAAGAAGCCAAGAAGCTTGGTGCAATGGCTCTGTTCGGTGAAAAGTACGGCGATACAGTTCGTGTTGTAAATGCCGACGGATATTCAGTTGAATTCTGCGGCGGTACTCACGTTGACTCTACCTCAAAGCTTGGACTTTTCCGCATCGTTTCCGAGGGTAGCGTAGCCGCAGGTGTGCGCCGTATAGAAGGTGTAACAGGCACAGGACTTCTTAAGCTTATGCAAGCTACCGACAACACACTTGCACAGGCAGTTGCAGTTGCAAAGGTAAGCAAGGCAAACGAGCTTGCCGACCGCATTTCTGCAATCCTTGCCGAGTCAAAGAGCAAGGATGCCGAGATTGACCGTCTTAACGCTCAGCTTGCATCGGGTAAATTTGATACTCTTATGGCATCTGCTCAGCAAATCGGTGCAGTACGGGTTGTTTCCTCTATTTTCTGGGGTGGAGATATGCGTGCCGCTTGCGACGTTGTTAAGGATAAATACAGTGACGTTGTAATGGTGCTTGCCGACGTTGGCGAGGGCAAGGTTACCTTTGCCACTGCTTGCGGTAAGGATGCTGTAAGTGCAGGCGCACACGCAGGCAATATTGTTCGCGAAATTGCCAAGATTGCCGGCGGCAACGGTGGCGGTAAGCCTGATATGGCTATGGCAGGCGGTAAGGACGTTACCAAGGTGAACGAGGCTCTTGATGCCCTTGGCGGTATTGTAAGCAGCCTTCTTAAATAAACAAAAGGAGTAATTTTTATGGATTGCCTTTTTTGTAAAATTGCGGCGGGGGAAATTCCCTCAACCGAAATTTATTCAGACGACAAGGTTTATGCCTTCAAAGACATTGACCCACAGGCACCTTTTCACGCTATTATAATTCCACGCAACCATATTAGCGGTGCCGATAAAATCGACAGTTCAAATTCAAGTGATATTTCCGCCGTTTTTGAAGCGGTTGCAAAAATCGCCGCTGACCAAAATCTTGACAAAGGCTTCCGCGTAGTTAACAACTGCGGTGAGGACGGCGGTCAAACTGTGGGTCATATTCATTTCCATTTGCTTGCAAGACGAAATCTTGCATGGCCTCCCGGTTAAATATTGATAGGTTAAAAAAGGAGATGTAAAAATGAGACCTACATATAAAATCAATATTGCAGGTGTTGAAAGGGAATTACCCTTATACGCTGTTAGTGATAAACTTGATATTGCCGCATTCATTCTTTTTGGTGACGTAGAGGTTACCGTTGCATCGGCAAAGGCATTGCTTGAAAAAGCCCCCGAGTTTGACTACATTCTCACTCCCGAGGCAAAAAGTATACCCTTGGCGTACGAGATGTCCCGTCAGTGCGGCAAGCCTTATGTGGTTGCTCGCAAGGGCGTCAAGGTGTATATGGGTGAGCCTGTCAAGGCTACCGTTCATTCAATCACTACTCAAAAAGAGCAAACTCTTTATCTTGGTGAGGATGAGTGCCGTCTTGTTAAAGGTAAAAAGGTGCTTATTGTTGACGACGTTGTATCCACAGGCGAATCTCTTGTTGCTATCCGCAAGCTTGTGGAGGCGGCAGGCGCCATTGAAGCGGCAACCTGTGCCGTATTGGCAGAGGGGGATGCATCCAAGAGGAATGATATTATAACCTTGGGCTCCATTCCTCTGTTCTTTAAATGAGGTCGTTGCCTGCTGCAGCAATAGGCTTTGCAATGTTATTAACGCTTATGGTTGTTGCCGCCCTTGGCTTTTCAAGGGGTGTGACCATAAGCGTTTTGCTTTTAGTCTCAGCGGTAGTAGTAGGGATTATAGGAATAATAAAATATATCTTCTACAAAGAAAGCGGATATTTAATAGTAGTTATAGCACTTTTTATGAGTGGGGTTTTTGCCTTTAATTTTGCAACTCAACTAAGAAACAATGCCAGACTGGCTGCTCGTTATGACGGTACAGAGGGATATGTAAAGGGTACGGTCGTCGACATTCCGGGCTATGACGGCACCTACAGATACGTTGTAAAATGTGAGGACGGATTCACCTTTTTGCTTAACACCACGGCAAAAACACCTGCCCAAATGTACGACCGTTTTGAAGGTTACGTAAGCTTTGGTGCGTCGGCAGAAATAACTGTTGAGCAACCAATTCAAGCCTACGGACGTGTTGAAGATATTCTTTTTACACCAACCCATAAAAAAGGCTTGCAGGGGTTTGTTTATAACCTGCGAAGCAAGGCTATTGAAACGATAGACAGGCACGTGCCACGTCAGGCGGGGGCGCTTGTAAAGGGAGTACTGCTTGGCGACGAGGCATCCTTCAGCGTTTATTTAGAGCAAGATTTTACTATAACGGGTCTTGCTCATTTGCTTGTGGTATCAGGCTCCCATCTGTCAATGTTTGTGGTGGTTATGCTGTTGTTTTTGCCACTTGGAATTAACAGACGTCGCTTGGCGTGGACCCTGATTTTTCCAATGATATTTTATATGATGCTTTGCGGTATGGGTCCTTCGGTAGTAAGAGCAGGCATATGCTCGGCAGTTTTTGTCCTTAGTTATTCTGTATCAAGAGAAGCACAGCCTTTAAATTCTTTGGGAATATCGGCAATAATAGTGTGTATGTTCTGGCCTCAGGGCGCGGTAAGCCTCGGTTATCTGCTTTCTTTTTATTCAACACTTGGCGCAATACTCTTTTATCATCCCGTTTGTGCTATGATTCGTCGCACAAAGCTGCCGAGAATGTTGAAAACACTGCTTAAGCCTGTGGTTTTAACTACAACGGCACAACTTTTCATAACTCCCATAATTCTAATTTGCTACAGCCGTATAACACCCGTCGCGGTGCTTTCCAACCTTATAATAGGCGGTATGGTAAGCCTTTTGGTATCCATTAGCGCAATAGCGGTAGTGCTGTCCTTTACGGTAATAACCTACCCCTTAATTTATCCCCTTTGCTTTGGGTCAGAGATTATATCTACCCTTTGCATAAAAATAGTCGGATTTATGTCAAACATAGGCAACGCCAACGTGGTGGCTTCAATAGGCGAAATTCTTTTTGCTATGAGCATTATTGCTTGCGGTATGTTGATTGTACTGCTTACAAAAAGAACTAAGCTTATTAAGATAGGTGTGATTGTAACAATAACAGGGCTTGTGGCAATGACGGCTTTTACCCATATTGCTACCGAGCGTGTGGTTGTTAACAAAATAAACGAGGATTGCATTGTTATAAAGTATAAAAGCCACACCGTTACGGTTGGGTATGCCACCTCACCTAAAGAAAAAGTTTTTATGACCAACGCAGTGTACGCATCGGGCAAAGAAAACACCGACCTGCTTGCTTTGCATAGCTGTGATTTGCAAACATCACAATATGACACCGCTATCCACAATGCCGACTGTGTGCTTGTTGCAAAAGACAGCGTAATAAAAGACACTCCTTTTAGACAGGTCAACGGCAAAACCGTTATAAAGGTTGCCCATAACTTTACCGTAACGGCAGGGGATGGCTACACCTGTGCAGATATGGATGGCATCCGCGTGGCAGTGGCAGAAGAAGGCGCCAATCTTAACGAAATAGGAAAGGTGGACTGCATTATAGCCAAAGGGGAGTGTAAAGGCCAAAGTAAAAATTGGGTTTTACTGCAAGATATAAATAGGCTTGCTATCGGTGGCGGAAAGGTGTATAATGCTAATGAAATCGAAAGACTTGAGTTTACGGTTGACCGAAAATTCGGAATAGTACAGTAGGGGGTGAAGTGATGCCTGAAATTAACGAAAGAGACGTGGCGCAGTCCATAAAAAGCGGCAAATTTGCGCCCATATACCTTTTTTACGGCGAGGAAGATTATCTTAAGCGCGTTTACGTTGAGCGTATTATAAACGCCGCCGTTACCGATTTTGGCGAGGCTAATATCCACCGATTAGACGGCACCGCTTCTGCAGATGATATTACCTCTGCCGCCGATGCTATTCCTATGATGAGTGAGTATTCCTGCGTGGTTGTCAGTGACTATGCATTTTCGTCATTGAGCGAGCTTCAGTATAAACAGTTCAAGGCAGTAATCGAGCAACCAAACGAGTGTTGCGTGCTGATTTTTACCTACGAGTCGGCACTGCCAAAGCCAAAAAGCGATAAGGGTAAGGAACTGTTCAATCTGCTTTCTAAAAAGGCGCAAACGGTTAATTTTGCCCACAAAACCGAAAAGGAATTGGCAGATGCGATTATTCGCCGTGCCGCAAAACGAAATATAAACCTGCAGCCTACCGTTGCAAAGGGCATTGTTCAGCGTTGCGGTGAAAATCTTGAAAATTTGCTTAACGAAACGGACAAGCTGTGCGACTATGTTGGCAAGGGTGCCGCCGTCACAATGGCAGACGTAGATTTGATTTGCTCCAAAACGGTGGAAGCATCATCCTTTGACCTTGCCGATGCAGTCTGTGCAGGCAACAGTGATCTGGCACTGTCAATTTGTGCCGACCTTTTTGAAGCTCGCACCGAACCGCTTCTTATCTTAGGTGCCTTGTCGGGAGTGTTTGTGGATATATACCGCGTTAAACTTGGTGAGGCAGAGGGTATGCGCACCGACGATTTAGCCACCGCTTTTGGCTATGGCAAGGCGGCATTCAAACTGCGCCGTGCCGCACAGTCAGGCAAGCGTATGAGCCAAGGCTCTGTCCAAAAAGCCCTTGAGATATTGCGCCGCACCGATTTAAGTCTTAAAGGCAGCCGTACCGACCCCAAAACAATTATGGAGCGTTGCCTTGTTGACCTTATACGCACCGTATCGGGAAGACAGTTATGATTAAGATAAATCAGGTTATAGTGGTTGAGGGAAAGTATGATAAAATCAAGCTTTCAGGCTTTATTGACGGGCTTATAATCACCACAGAGGGTTTCGGCGTATTTAAAGATAAGGAAAAGTTAGAGCTTATTCGCCTTATGGCAAAAAAACGGGGCATTATTCTGATGACCGATTCCGATTCGGCAGGCTTTATAATCCGCAATTTTTTGTCACAAGCGGTAAAAGAGGGGCAGGTCACCCACGTCTATATCCCCGAAATAGCAGGTAAAGAGCGCCGTAAAGACACCGCCTCTGCCGACGGCCTTTTGGGTGTAGAGGGTGTAAATGAACAGGTTATAACCGACGCTCTTGCCAAAGCAGGTATAACAGAGGGGGCAAAGGATGATTTTACCCCTGTCACCAAACTGCAAATGTATGACGACGGATTCTATGGCAGAGAGAATTCTGCATCGCTTAGAACTGCTCTTTGCAAGCAATTAGGTCTGCCAAGCCGTATATCGTCCAATATGTTACCCCGTGTAATAAGTGATGTTTGCGGCGAAAAAGAGTATAAAAAGGCGGTAAATGCTATTTTTAGCAAAAAAACCGAACAAAATTAACATTTACTCTTGACAACGTATAGTACCAAAATGTATAATGAGATGTATTTATTATAAGTTTCGGGCAAATAAGTGTCCGAACCTTCGCTAATTACGGAGGGAGGGAATTCCAGATGAGTCAGGTGCGTTTAAAAGAAAACGAAAGCCTGGAGAATGCGCTTCGCAGGTTCAAAAGAGCAACCCAGAGAGATGGCGTAATTCAAGAGGTTCGTAAGAGAGAGCACTACGAAAAACCTTCCGTCAGACGCAAAAAGAAGTCGGAGGCTGCTCGTAAGCGCAAGTTCCGCTGATTTCGCAAGGCGGCTGTCGGCAACGGTGTGCCGCAACGAAAACGAACTAAAAAGGATATGGCAAATAAATTTGCCATATCCTTTTCTCATTTATTTGGTTGAATAGTTAAAAGCAATGGTGTATAATGGTGTTAACAGGAGTGATGAACTTTGGCGATTTTTAAACCCTACAAAATGTTTTACCGCGTTACCGATATAACGCCTGAATTTTTACATACTAACGGTATCAAGGGTTTGGCGCTTGATGCCGATAACACCTTGTCCGAGCATCATTCTCAAATTGCTTACGATGGTGTTGAGCAGTGGCTTCGCGATATGGAGAGGGCAGGTATAAAACTAAAGATGGTGTCAAATGCACGGGCAAGGCGGGTTGTCCCCTTTGCCAACAAATTAGGTCTTACCTTTACAAGCACTGCATTAAAACCGCTGCCTTTCGGATTTTGGCGCGCCGCTAAAAGTATGGGCTTAAAGGTGAAAGAAATCGGTGCAGTGGGCGACCAGCTTTTCACCGATATGATGGGTGCCAATCTTGCAGGGGTAAAGCCTTTGCTTGTAACACCTATAAAGGAAGAGGACGGGGCATCCTTCCGATTGCGCCGCCGTCTTGAAAAACCGCTTATTAAAAGATATAAGGAGAAGAGCTTATGAGTGCAAAATTCGGTCCTGCAGGAACCTCTGACAGCTTTGCAAAAATGGGCTACAAGGGCAGTCTTGGTATGCCCGAATATATCGTAAAAATGGGGCTTGACGCCTTTGAGTATCAGTGTGGCAGAGGGGTTAATATCGGTGAGGATAAAGCCCGACAGTTTGGCGTATTAGCCGCCGAAAAGGGAATTGCCCTGTCACTCCACGCCCCTTATTACATTTCTCTTGCGGCGGCAGAGGAAGCAAAGCTTGACAATTCCATCAATTATATCCTGCAAAGCGCCCGTGCGGCAGATTGGATGGGCGCAACCCGTGTGGTAGTCCACCCCGGCGGCAAGGGTAAAATGGAGCGTGAGGTAGCCGTCAATCTGGCAATATCTACTTTTGCGCGCGCTATCAAGGCAATGGATGAGGAGGGGCTTGGTCATATCACCCTTTGCCCCGAAACAATGGGCAAAATCAATCAACTTGGTGACCTTGACGAAATAATGCGCTTTTGTGCAGTGGATGAGCGTGTTATCCCTTGCATAGATTTCGGTCATCTTAATGCGCGCACAAGGGGCGGTCTTACCACTCGCGAAGACTTCCGAAAGATTTTTGATACCCTGCAAAACTCAATCGGCACCGAGCGTATGAAAAAATACCACGCTCACTTTTCAAAGATTGAATACAGCGAGGGGGGAGAGGTAAAGCATCTCACCTTTGATGACACAGTCTTTGGCCCCAACTACGACTACCTTATGGATATAACCTATAAATTGGGATGCAGTCCCACCATTATATGCGAGTCGGCAGGTACTCAGGCAGAGGATGCCTTGCAGATGAAAACCTATTATAAATCCTTGGAGACAAAGTAACAATGAAAAAAATACTTGTTTTAAACGGCCCCAACCTTAATATGCTTGGCAAACGGGAGCCTCATATTTACGGCAGTCGCACCCTTGCGGATATAAATGCCGATATAGAAAAATATGCCGCAACACTTGGCGCAGAATGTGACTTTTTTCAGTCCAATCACGAGGGCGCATTGGTTGACATAATTCAGACTGTGGACGAAAAATATGACGGATGCGTCCTTAACGCAGGTGCATATACCCACTATTCAATTGCTATTCGCGATGCCATAAGCTCGGTTAATACTCCTTTTATTGAGGTGCATATTTCAGAGCCTAAAAACCGTGAGGAGTTCAGGCACGTATCGGTTATTACCGACGTGTGCAGGTGCGTTATAAGCGGTCACGGTGAGCAAAGCTATCATATGGCAATAAAGGAGCTTTGCGATGAATGAGCGGCTTTTAGCGGTGCTTGACAGCGCCGCAGATTTTGACGGAGTGCTTATAACCTGCGAGACGGGGCGCCGTTATCTTACAGGCTTTGACTCGGATGATGCAGGGGTGCTTGTTATAACCCACAAGGGCGCCGCGTTTATAATCGACGGACGTTATTTTGAATTGGCAGAAAAGCAGGCGGCGGTACCTGTTCTTTTGCAAGAAAATCTGTATGAGCAGATAAAAGGCTTGCTTGCAGACTGCAAAAGGGTGGCAGTGCAGTCGGGCATCACTCTTGCTCAGTTTGAATTTATGAAAACAAAGCTTGACGGCATCGAGCTTGCACCTTGCGAGGCTGTTGACAAAACGTTAAGAGAAATGGCTCGCATAAAAACCGATGATGAGCTTAATGCTATAATCAAGGCGCAAAGAATTGCCGAGTTGGCTTTTGACCATATTTTAGGCTTTATTAAAGAGGGCGTAACCGACGTTGAAATTGCCGCAGAGCTTGAATACGTGATGCGAAAAAATGGAGCAGAGGCTATCTCCTTTGATACCATTGCGGTGTCGGGTGCCAATTCAAGCGTGCCTCACGGCGTACCTACTGCCAAAAAGGTTTCGGCAGGGGACTTTGTAACAATGGATTTTGGCGCAGTGGTTAACGGTTGCCACAGTGATATGACCCGTACTGTTGCAGTTGGCTTTGCAACCGATAAAATGAAGCAGGCTTATAACACGGTTTTGACGGCGCAAATAAAAGCCCTTGAGGGCATCAAAGCAGGTGTGCCCTGCAGTCAGATTGACCGTCTTGCCCGCGAGGTGATTTCGGCGGCAGGCTACGGGGAATATTTCACCCATTCAACAGGTCACGGCGTTGGGTATGAGATTCACGAAGCCCCAAATCTGTCACAAAAATCCGAACAAATACTTAAAGCGGGGGACGTGGTCACCGTTGAACCGGGCATTTATTTGCCTGCAGAGTTTGGTGTTCGTATAGAAGATATGGCATTTGTCACTGAAAATGGGTGCAAAAACCTGACAAAATCACCTAAAGAGCTTATAATTGTTTAAAAATGTTAAAAAGTGCTTGAAATATTGGCGCAAATGTAATAGAATATATTAGTAAAATATAAGAGGGCTTGTGCTTAGTCGCAACACCACGCCGACGGAGTGTTGTTGCGGTGCACCTGTTTTTCCTCTTCCGTCGGAGAAATGGAGACAAAAAATGATTTCAGCAGGCGATTTTCGTAACGGCGTAACCTTTGAAATGGATGGTAACGTTTATCAGATTATTGAATTCCAACACGTTAAGCCCGGTAAAGGTGCCGCATTTGTTCGCACCAAAATCCGCAATGTAATTGCAGGCAGCGTTGTTGAAAAGACCTTCAACCCCAACGACAAGTTCCCCACCGCTTTTGTTGAGCGTAAGGATATGGAATATTCTTATTCTGACGGCGGTCTTTACTACTTTATGGATCCCGAAAGCTATGAGCTTGTTCCTGTTAACGAAACTGAACTTGGCGACAACTTCAAGTTTGTTAAAGAAAATATGGTTTGTAAGGTTCTTTCTTACAAGGGCAAAGTTTTCGGTATTGAGCCTCCCACATTCGTTGAGCTTCAGGTTACCTACACCGAGCCCGGCGTAAAGGGTGATACCGCTACCAACACAACCAAGCCCGCAACTCTTGAAACAGGTGCCGAGATTCGTGTTCCTCTCTTTATTAACGAGGGCGAAATGATTCGTATCGATACCCGCACCGGCGAGTATATGGAGCGCGCATAAATTTAATACCGAAAGGACGGCTTATTATGAATTTGACTGAAAAAGCCTCTTATATCAAGGGTCTTGCCGAAGGTATGAAGGTAGATGCTACCGACAACACCGGCAAGCTTATCCTTGCTCTTATCGACGTTATTGACGATATGTCTCTCACCATCAGCGACCTTGAAGACGAGGTTGCCGCATTGACCGAGCAGATTGATGCTGTTGATGAGGATTTGTCACTTCTTGAGGACGATTATTACGAAGCCTGGGAAGAAGACGATGATGATGCAGAATATTGGGACGATGACGACGAGTATTACTACGACGATGACGAGCAGTTTTTTGAAGTAGAGTGCCCTGAATGTCACGACAATATCATTCTTGATGAAGAAATGGTTGCAGAAGGCAGCATCAAGTGCCCCAACTGCGGCGTAAACATCGAGTTTGAGATGGACGAAGACGAGGACGAAGAGTAATTTTTAAAGCAAAATTCCGCAAGGTACTGCCTTGCGGAGTTTTTTGTTTACTTTTTGAATGTATACTGATATAATAAAATCAAAGGGGTGGTATTATGAAAAAAGCAAAATTCTGGATTTTAATAACCGTCTATCTGATACTTGCCTTATCGGATGGCTTGTTGACGTACATAAATACTCCCGATTTATCTATGGAGGGCAACCCGTTAGTTTCATATTTTGGATTGGGTTGGTGTGCATTGGCAACAGCAAATATCATTGTTTTTGTGCTTTTGTTTATGGCGGCATATTACAGTTATTGTAAATATAAAACCGTCTATACAAATGAAACTAAATTTACAGCCTACGCTTCTCAAATTGTATATGACCGCCCTGATATGTTTTTTAAAGGAATTATCCCAAAGCATATAACACCAATTATTGCGTGTGGCGGCTTTGCATTATTGTATTCGTCAATTATCAGCCGTGCAATCATAGTTTTTGAGTGGTTATGTACAACTTTTGATGTAACGTGGGCAGACGGTTACTTCAATTTTAGGGACATATATTGCCATGGTTATTTACATGTAATTGTCGCAGCAATTTGTATGATTGTATGTATGTTTTATTGGCTTTATAAAGAATTTAAAAAGCAATTAAAATAAAAAAGGCAAAAAAACAATTGTTTTTCAAATTGTCTTTTGTGTAATGTTTGTTGTGCTTGGTGCTTTATCGTGGCATGGTCCAATCAGTGCTTTTGTTATTGTTGCAAAGCTTATAACAACTGTTGCTCTGGGTATAGATAATCCCCGTATAATTCGGTTGCTGAATTTTATCAGTTTGCCTTGTTACCTGACATACAATATCTTTATGGGCAGTCTGTCGGGTATGTTAAGCGACTCTTTGGCAATGGCATCGGTGGTTGTTGGGATTGTGCGGTTGGATATATTGAAGCAAGAAAAAACAGCGAAGTAAAAACTTCGCTGTTTTTTTAAACAAATTATTATTCTTTAGATACCAGCACCGCGGTGTATATTTTGCCGGGCAGGTCAATTTCAACCTTGCCGCTAACGTTGGTAAGAATGGTCTTTCTTGTCATATTCCAGGTGTCGATAACCTCAACTGTGTAGGTTTTGTCTGTAGGCAGTTCAAGAGTATCCTTTGCACAGGTTCGAGTATCGTAATACTTCAAATAATAGTCTTCACCGACGTGGCCTATGAAGTTTAAAATCTCAGATTCCATAAATGGAACGATCTCATCACCCAATCGCCAAAGAGCCTCTACAAAATCCTTTTGACCGGGACTGTCAAACTCTATCTCACCGCGCTTATCAACAGGCACTGCTGCCATTTTTTCCATAAAGGTAAACTCACCCTCAAGGTGACCCGGTATACTTTCAATTATTTGACGCAAAAATGCAATTCTTGCAGGGCTTTCACCTTTAAGAAGGCCGCCTTTTGCCCACCAAAGCACGTCGTTGTCGTCAAGATAGGTTTCGCCGTGGGTGCAGTATGCACCAACAACTGTTGCCTTCCAAAAACGAGAGGTCATTTCTTCAGCCGAAATGCTGCCCCAGTTGTGAGGAATATTGCCTTCATAACAACATTCGTCTATCATTATGGGTTTGCCGTATTGCTGAAGCCAAGCGTTAGCCTTGTGCAACATTTTGGTTTGAGCACAACCGTGGGTCACGTTTTTGCGACTAAAATCCCAAAACTTAAAGCAGTTGTGGTTAGAAAGCAGATGGTGATATGGGTCTTTTTCGGCAACAAAATCTTCGATAGCGTACCAATGCTCCATATCCTTTGGTGTAAGGTCATATTCGTTAGCCAAACTCCACCAAATATTCGGGAAGGCTGACAAACGGCGAATCAGGTAATCAAGATAAATAAGGTCTTGCTCTAACGTCATAGTAGCAAAGCCCCACTTGTCATAGGGGTGGAAGAGTATCAAATCCACTTCAATGCCAAGCTCGTTCATCTGATTGATTCGTCTTTCAAAGGCGTGCCAGAAGGGGATGCATGGCTGATTAACGTCCCAATTACCCTCGTCATCCTTTTCAAAAGGATAATAGGTAGGCTCGTTGTGGTTAAAATCATAAAATTTGGGGAAGGTGCACATTCTGACCTTGTTGAAGGGGGATTTGCTTAAGGTATCGATGGTTTGGTCAATAAGTGCTTCCTCTTGATGTGCAAGAGCATAAACAGTGGTGCCGAAGGCGTGATAAAGTGTGCCGTCGGAATAGACAAAACGAGTGCCGTCGGCTCTGACAATGCCGTGATAATTGCAGTCGGCAGGCTCGATTTCAACAGTGCCTTCTGCGTTTATACAACCGCAGACAGTGTAGGAATAGGTGCCTGCTTCTTCGGGCAGAAATCGGAATTTATAAATTCCGTCGCCGTCATAAAAGCCTGTAATAGTTTGCTCATAGCCGTTGTGACAGAGTGTAACCGTCATATCAATCTGTGCATAGCCGTTGGTTAGGATTTCACCTTTAAAGGATAGTTCTGCCGTTTGATACTGTTTCATAAATATTGCTCCTTTTATATTAAAATGAATTTATCTCTTTCATCAAGGTCTAAATAATTTACGCCGTAAGCAAAGGCGTCGGGAGACATATCAAACTTGTCGGGGTGATGGGCGTCACTGCCTAAATAAAATTTGCAACCGCACTCTTTGGCAACAATATAAGGCTTAAACAAATCGGGGTGCGCTTGAGCGTTTTTCATATCACCTGAATTAAGTTCAATTCCAACGCCCAGTTTTGCCGCTTTAGTGAAAATACGTGCCATTTCATCCTTGCTTATAAGGTTAAAGGTTTCAAGCAAATTTTCAGTTTCGTTTCTGTAAATTAGGTGGCAGGTCAAATGTGCAAAGCCGATTTTATGAAAGGGCAAATCCATATCAAGCACCTGATAAAGCCGATTAGTCCACGCTTTTGCTCTGGTTTTTGGACTTTCAAGCTGCTCTGTTGACAGAGTAAAGCCCTCCATATGAAAATGGGTGGTTGGGATGATAACAAAATCAAACTTGTCAAAGTTTTCTTTGCTAATACCCAGTATGCCGTTTTTAGTAAGCTCGGTTTCACAACCAAACATAAGACGCACGTCCGCGTCTTGCGGCAAGGGCAAAATCTGGCTTATATGAGCAAAATTTTGAGGCTCGTACCAGTTGGACGCGCCCTTAACGTCCTCACTCCAAAAGTGGTCGGTCACGCAAAGAGCACTCATTCCGTTTTTCTTTGCATAACTAAGCAAAGCGTTCGCGTTTTGCTTGGGGTCGTTTGAGCAAGATGATAACTTGGTGTGAATATGAAAATCGTGGTCGATTTTGTACGTCATAGTAGCGCCTCACTTTTTAAACATTGTGCTGTATTCATCTGTAGTTGCCTTAATATCGCCAAAAATTACGTCAAACAGCATATCGGCAAACAACTGATGCATTTTTCTGTCAGGATGGTTAATGCGGTTTATAAGCAACAAGGTAGTGTCTTCGGTTTGGCTAAGCTTTTTCCACTCTGAATAGCAATCGCAAACCTTAACTCCCATTTTATTTGCCAGATTGACTGCCCCGCTCATAAACAAATCCATTTTGCCGCTAACCTGATAGTTAGCCGTTTGCTCAGCATATCCTTTATGAATGGGTGCAGTATCATCCGCTACGTATGTGTTAAGCATATTGGGGGTCATAAATACGGCGTCAACATTATTGTGCTGACATTTTTCGAATATAGTTTTTAGCGCTTTAAGATAATCTTCAAGGGTGCCGTTAACATCGTTTAGCCCAAAGCAAACGATAACCAAATCGGGATTATGGCACAGCACCTGACTGTCTATTCGTTCAACAGATGCCGAGGCAGTAATACCGCCAATGCCTGCGTTAATAACGTTAACAGGCACGTAGTTTCTTATTTCAAGGATTTTTTTACGCAGAAGGTTCCAATATACGCTTTCGTAATCAATTTCACCCAAAGCCAAGGCGCCGTGTGTAACGCTGTCGCCAAAGGCAACAATGGTTATTGGGCCGTTTTTCTTAAGTCCTTCATAGTCCATATTGATTTTGTCTGCAATCTTCATTTCATCACATCCTTAAATCATTAAGCAACATTCCGCTGAATTTAGGCAGATTAAAACGGTCTGCAAACAGTTTGCACTTGCACATAAAAATGTAGTAAATATTTTTACCGCAGTGACGCAGGGTTTCAAAATTTGCTTGCCCCTTTGCAATGATTATATCGGCACTGTCAAGCTTTTTCAAGGCTTGGTCAGAAATATCGCCAAGCACGGTGCCTGCCATGCCGCTTGAGTTATGACTTACCTTTACGACCGAATTCAAGTCAATCTGCAATGCATCCTCAAGGGTGGCGTCGTTTAGCACAGGATTGCCTTTTACGATAACCTCTGCACTAATTTGCGGAAACTCTTGAAGAATAGTTTTTATAAAAATTTTATCTGCCACAATCTCGCCGCAGTTGTCGGTAAGATAAATAAGCCTATGCGCTTTTGAGAGGTCGCATTTAAAGGTGTCGTATTCACTGTTATCAAATTTTAAATCTTTTGCGGTGGCAAGCAATTGATCAAGCTTGTCCTCACTTACACTGTCCATTGCACCAAAATCAATGTAATTGCCCAGCATAGCAAAATTCAAAGCAGTATGTAGTCTGTCGTCGGCAGAGTCAACGGTGCCTTGCATTAAATTTTCTTTAGCAAGCATCAAGGTGTTAAAATACTTCTTTTCATTTTCAAAGTTTTCTTCAAAACCAAGCAGTTTTTTCTGCAAACGGGTGATTTTATCAATCACTTCGGGTGGAGCTTCATGCTGACTTGCTTCGCTTAAAATTTTAAAAAGCCCTTGCATATATTCAAGGCGGGTATCATCATCTTTGGCAAGGTCGGCTTTACCCAAATGCTTGTTTAAAAGACAGTTTATACACTGAGAGTGAAACCGCTTAACAGGGGATACGTTGCTCATAAAAAACACCTCTTTTGAATTCTATCATACAACAAAAATTATTGCAATAATAAGTCAAACCAAATTGAAAGAAAAACTTGAAAAAAGTGACTTAATTTATATTGCATAGTAAACCTCGTTATGCTACACTGTCCTTGTAAGAAAGGCGGTAATGCTATGAATACAAAACTTTATCAATCAACCCTTAATATTCCTTGTCAGGATATGAATGGCACGTCATCTGTGCCTGCTCTTTTAAAGGTTAACTTTAAATCTGCATTTGATAATATTGAGTCTAATTTAGGTGAAGATGAAGATCTTTATCTTGGCTACGGTCACGTAGTATCTGCGTTTCCTTACAAAATGCAGGATATGTATACTCGCCCTCTCCACGATAATGAGGAGCCTGTAATCATCCTTGAAAACGAATATTTAAAGGCAACCTTTCTTCCCAATTGGGGCGGCAAGCTGATGAGCCTTATCGATAAAGAAAAGAATAAGGAATTGCTTTATTGCAATCCTGTTATACGCCCTTGCAACCTTGCGATAAGAAATGCATGGGCTTCAGGCGGTATAGAGTGGAACTGCGGATTTGTTGCCCATCACCCCCACACCTGCGAAACAATGTTTACCACCACAACTCAGCTTGACGACGGCACCCCCGTACTCAGAATGTACGAGTTTGAGCGTATCCGTCAGGTAGTTCAGCAGATGGATTTCTTTTTGCCCGAGGGCTCAAAGGTGCTTTTTGTTCGCAACCGCATAATCAACCCCCGCACCGAAACTATCCCTGCATATTGGTGGAGCAATATCGCAGTGGTTGAAACTCCCGATACCCGTGTTATAGTTAATGCCGACACCGCTTATATGGCAGAGGATAAGGTTTGTGTAAAAAGTATGCTTGACTATTGCGGTGCCGACGGTACCTATCCCGTTGACGTACCCTATTCGGTTGACTTTTTCTATAAGATACCCTTTTTTGCAAGACGATTTGAGGCGGCAGTTGATGCTGACGGCTACGGTCTTGTGCAAACCTCAACCCACCGTCTAAGAGGCAGAAAGCTTTTCTGCTGGGGTCAAAATCCCGGCGGTGACCGTTGGCAAGAATTCCTTACCTTTGACGGAAGCACCGATCGCTATATTGAAATTCAGGCAGGTTTGGGTCGCACCCAATACGGATGTATTCCAATGCCTCCCGAAACCACTTGGGAGTGGCTTGAAGCCTACGGCGCAATGAATGCCGACGGTGATATTGCACACGGTGAGTGGCAGGCTGCAAAGGCGGAGGTTGCCAAGAAGCTTGACCAAATGATAACTGCCGAAAGAATGGAAGAGCTGTTGGACGAAACTCGTCCTATGGCAAAGGCAAAGGCAACAGGCAAACTGCTCTTTAAGGGCAGCGGCTGGGGCGCCCTTGAAAATATGCTTCGTCAAAAGGACGGCAGACGCTTAATGGCTGCTCATCTTGATTTTGGCGCCGTTGACGAGGAACAGGCAGCATGGGTATCCTTGCTTGAAAAGGGCACAGTCGGTGAGCATAACCCCGATGAAATCCCTGCATCCTGGATGCTTCAGGAAGGTTGGACCGATTTACTTAAAGAGGCTATAAAGGGCGCCGATGCAAACAACTGGTATGCCTACTTGCAATTAGGTATGATTAGCTTTATCAATGGCAATTTTGACGATGCAAAGCGCTATCTTGACCGATCTTATGAGTTGTGCAAATCCCCTTGGGCGCTTTACGGCCTTGCCCATATCAACCGTCAGCAAAAGGATTTGGTTGCCGCCGCTAACTTGTGTGAGCAGGCATATCGAATGAAGATGGAAGATATTTCCTTGGGTAAAGAGGTAATGGAATTGCTTACCGATGCCGATATGAATAAAGAGGCATTGGAGCTTGCCGAGCAGATGCCTGCAAAGGTTCGCGAAATCGGCAGAGTTAAAATTTACATACTTAAGGCATATATCCGTCTTGGAAATATCCAAAAGGCAGAGGAACTGTTTTATGCCGACGGTGGACTTGTCTTGCCCGACGTCCGTGAGGGTGAGCGCCTTGTTACCGAACTCTATCTTGATTTGCTTGAACTTAAAGCAAAGGAAAGTGGCGAGCCCTATGACCGCTCAACCGCAAAAGTGCCGCCTCAGTTTGACTACCGTCAGACAGACAGAGTAGGTGCCAGACCTGCAAGAAAAAGAGTAAGAAAATAAAAGAAATCCCGTTTGAATTCACTTCAAACGGGATTTGTACTATACTTCTTCTAATATCAGTACCCAGTCACATCCGTAACCTTGTGAGGGGGGTGCAACCGTCATTTTATCTTTAGCAGGGAAGATGCTGAAAATTTGCGTTTGACCGTTGCGAGGGTCAAACCAAGATGCTCGAAGCCGCAACGCACCCTCAAAAACAGAAAGATTGACGGTAAATGGCAGGCCTAAAGGAGAATAGATATAGGCGTACCCCTTTCCTTTTCCTGCGGCAAGATGCCCCATACCTTCGTAATTTTGAACAATCAGTTGAGGGCAAGGCTTAAAGGAATAGTAATCCCTGCTCAGTCTTAAGTCTTTAACGTAACCCATCTGCTCGGCGCCTTCGTGCAATAGAGCATCCTTCCAAGTGAATGGAAAATAGTCGGTTGGCTCGGTATTCATACCCCAAATGCAGTGATTGCCGTAGGTGTGACCGCAAACACCTGCCATCAGATTCCAATATGCATTTTGACGGGTGTCGGCAGTCGACCAGTAATAGCCAAGCTTGTCATTAAAACAGGCGGGATGGTCTTCATAACGTGGCTCAGAGTCCATATAAGGCTTATCGGAGCGGTTTGCCATTTTAAGCATAACCTTGTCTGATTCGAAACACTGCTCAATGCCGTGACCTGTCTGTGAAGTGTGAAAATCAATGTAATCGGCATCACCCACAAAATCAGTGGAGTCAAACATTCCGGGCGGATGGAAGGTAATAAGATGGTTTTTGTCCCGCTCTTTAATACCCTTTGCCATTGCATCTATAATAGCACGGTGATTTTCTTCTAAAGGACGGTCACCGCCCAAAACCCAAATAATATTTTCTTTTTCGGCATATCTTTCGGCAATCCATTTGCCATAAATATAAGCGTTGTCTGGGTTGAATATAATGGGGCCCTTACCCCAAGCAAGCAGATTGTACTTGTCACCCCAAGTGGGAAGCAAAGCCACAAACATACCGAATTTTGCTGCAGTATCAATAACGAAATCCACGTGGTCCCAATAAGAGTAATCACCGTCAATATCAGGCTTTGTGGGGTCGGGAAGGCCTTCGGTCATAAGCAAGGGCAATCTGCCGTATGCGTTAGGAGTAGTAACACCTTCGAGTTCTGACAAAGCTACCCCCTGGGTTACTGTGAAGCCCTGTCTTGCACGTTGTTCAAAATAGTACTCAACTTCTTCGCGGTTAAGCTTGTGAAAAATCTCCCATGCGGTATCGCCAAGATAAAAGAAAGGTTCGCCGTTATCCCAACTAAGATATCTGCCTTTTACAGTAAGCTTCTTCACTTTTGTAGCCTCCTTAACCTATTTTTTGTTCAGTATAGCAAATATATTAAATTTTTTCAATAGGGTAATTTTGTTTGTACTGTTAGGACTTACACCTGACTTTTGTGAACAGTCCGGAGAGGACGACAATTCTTCTAATTTAACTTTTGTCAATACTATAACACCTTAAATCTATTGATATAGTGGCTTGGTTAAGATATAATGGAATACAAAAAAGGTTGTGTTTTAACGAAAACGCGGTATTATTAAATTTACAATATTCTAAGCGTGTTGTTAGAACTTATCTATAACTTAAAAAGCGGAGGAATTGCAATGAAAAAACCAATTACAGTGCTGAAAACCACCCTAAACATCGGCATACAAGAGCCGGTTAAATTGCTTCATATAACCGACACCCATATTGCCCTTGATGATGAGGGCAACGATAGCGGCAGATATAAATGCTTTGACAGAGATTACGAAAACTGCTCCATAGACTATTATTTTCAGGCTGTAGAATATGCAAAGCAAAACAACCTGACTATTTTGCACACGGGTGATTTTTTAGATTTTATATCTGAGCGAAATTTAGATTTTGCCGATAAATATTTGATGCCGCTTGACTGTATATACGCTGCAGGCAATCACGACTTTTGCCATTGTGTAGGCAAGGCGAAAGAAGACTATGAGTACAAATGGCATTATATCAAGCAGTCGGCGCCTCATCTTAAAAACAATTTGTATTTTTATTCAAGAATAATCGGCGGTGTAAACGTCGTTACCCTTGATGATTCATACTATCTTATAAGTGACGCGCAAATTGAGTGTTTAAAGGCAGAGGTGGCAAAGGGCTATCCGATAGTATTGGCTATGCACGTGCCTTTTTACGCCCCAAACCAAGCCAAACTGCAAAAGGAAAAGGGCGAAGAATGTGCCTTTATGGTGGCGGCGCCACAAGAATGCCTTAATAGTTATCGCGAAGTAAGACGTTTGCAGCAAACGCCTGACGAGGCTACCCTGCGCGCCGTTGAATATATAAAAAACGAGCCACTTATCAAAGCAATAATAACAGGTCATAACCACAAAAACTGCGAAGAAATAATCGGCGACGGTAAAATTCAAATCACCACCGCCGGCAACTTTGACGGATATGTGCGCGAGATAACCATAATCTAAGAAAAAGAGTAAAATAAAGTTGCAATTATGCAAAAAGTGTGGTATACTTACTTTAATTTAGCACTTTAATGCACAAAAGGAGAGTTAAAATGGAAATTTTGGCATTCATAATCTATTTTGCCCTAATGCTTGGAATTGGAATTTTCTTCTTCCTGCGTTCCAAAAACGACGGCGAAAAGGAATACTTTTTAGGCGGTCGTTCAATGGGACCTTGGGTTACCGCAATGAGCGCGCAAGCCTCCGATATGTCGGGCTGGTTGCTGATGGGCTTCCCCGGAAGCATTTTGGCATTTGGCTTGGGTCAGGTGTGGATTGGTATCGGTCTTGCGCTTGGTACTGCTGCTAACTGGATTTTTGTTGCAAGGCGTTTGCGCCGCTTTTCAAAGGCAGCAGGTGACTCTATCACCTTGCCTCAGTACTTAACCAATCGCTTTATGTCACAAAGTCCTGTGCTTAAAATTGTTTGCGCCGTAATATTCTTAATCAGCTTTACCGTTTACGTATCATCGGCATTTGTTGCAGGTAAAAACGTTTTATGCGCAGTTATTCCTTGGTTTGTTGGCAAAGAAATGTTGGCAATGCTGTTTTTTGCTCTTATTATTCTTGTTTACACCTTCCTTGGCGGATACAAGGCGGTTTGCTGGACCGACTTTTTCCAAGGCTTGCTTATGCTTGTCGCTTTGCTTGCAGTGCCGATTGTTATGGCAGGCGGCAACAGTGACCCCTCTCTTGCAGGTGCTTTTGCAGAGGGAGTTAAGCCTTTCGGCACCAACCCCTTCACTGCTCCATGGCAAGAGATTGTAACAGGTCTTTCTTGGGGTCTTGGCTACTTTGGTATGCCTCACATTATCGTTCGCTTTATGGCTATCGAAAAACCCTCTATGGTTAAAAAATCTGCAACAGTTGCAATCGTTTGGGTTGTGCTCACCTTGGGCGCCGCCGCCGCAATGGCTATTATCGGCAGAACCTATTTGTTTGATAACGGCACCTCTTTGGCAGCAACGCTTCTTTCAACCGGCACACAACAAAACATATTTATTGACGTTGTGCAAAAGTTATTCCCTGCATTTATTGCAGGCTTGCTCCTTGCCGCTATCGTAGCCGCCGCAATGTCTACTGCCGATTCACAGCTTCTCGTTGCATCATCATCCTTTACAAGCGATATTTACAAGCCCATGCTTCGCAAAAACAAGGCATCTGATAAAGAGGTTTTGTGGATTGGCCGTTTGGTTGTTATTGTGGTTTCTGTTGTTGCATTCTTCATTGCCGCATCGGGACTTAACAACACAAGCAGCTGGGCAAACAGTATTATGGCAATGGTAGAAAACGCATGGGGACTCTTTGGTGCTTCATTTGGTCCCGTTGTTATTTTGTCACTTTTCTGGCGTCGCTTTAACTATGCAGGTGCCGTTTCAGGTATTGTTGCAGGCGCTCTTGCCGATATTGCTTGGTTGCTCCTTTTCACCGATACAATTATGACTCCTGTTATCGCCGATACAGGCGTTTACGAGATATTGCCCGGCTTTATTGTTGGCCTTATCGTATCGGTTGTTGCAGCCCTTGCAACTAAGGCTCCCTCTGATGAGGTTGACGCAATATTCGCAACTGCAACGGATAAATCAATTGATGACTAAAAATGTTGACTTTTTAAGGTCAATGTGATATACTCTTTTCAGTTAGATATGGAGGTCAAGTATTATGAAACACATTAAAACTATTGAAACCCGTAACCTTTGCGAAAGCGCTAAAAAGGGTGGCTGTGGCGAGTGCCAAACTTCTTGCCAGTCTGCTTGCAAGACCAGCTGCGGTATTGCAAATCAGCAGTGCGAAAAGACTGCTGAACAAAGCAAGTAATTAACAAAGGATAAAATGCCGCCTATGGCGGCATTTTTTCATAAAAGAGGGATATTTAATGATTCATCAATATAAATTGGGCGGCTATAATATTGTGCTTGATATATGCTCAGGCTCAGTCCACGCCGTCGACGACGTGGCGTACGATATTATCGCGTTGTACGAAAGCCAAAGCCGTGAAGATATCATCGCCGCAATGGCAGAAAAATACGAGGGTGTGGACGGCATCACCAAGGCAGATATTGAGGAGTGTTACGAACAGGTAACTGCTCTTAAGGATATGGGCAGGCTTTTCACTCCCGACACCTTCGAGCCCATGGCAGATACTCTTAAGAAAAAGACTGCAGGTGTCGTTAAGGCTTTGTGCTTGCATATCGCACACACCTGCAATCTTAACTGTTCATATTGCTTTGCCAGTCAGGGCAAATATCACGGTGAGCGCGGCCTTATGAGTTATGAGGTGGGTAAGCAAGCCCTTGATTTTCTTGTTGCCAACTCAGGCACTCGCCACAATCTTGAGGTTGACTTTTTCGGCGGTGAGCCTCTTATGAATTTTGACGTTGTCAAGCAGCTTGTGGCATATGCCCGCTCTATTGAAAAGGAAAAGGGCAAAAATTTCCGCTTTACCCTTACTACCAACGGCGTGCTTATTGACGACGACGTTATTGACTTTGCCAATAAGGAAATGAGCAACGTTGTGCTTAGCCTTGACGGTCGTAAAGAGGTGCACGACCGCTTCCGTGTGGACTATGCAGGCAACGGCAGTTACGATAATATTGTGCCTAAATTCCAAAAATTAGTGGCGGCTCGCGGCGGCAAAAATTACTATATGCGCGGCACCTTTACCCACCACAACCCCGACTTTTTGGAGGATATTAAGCAGATGCTCGACTTGGGCTTTAACGAGCTTAGTATGGAGCCTGTTGTATGCGCCGCAGGTGACCCCTCAGAATTAACCGAAGCCGACAAAATAATTGTTCTTGACCAATATGAAAAGTTGGCAGAGCTTATGATAAATCGTGATAAAGAGGGCAAACCCTTTACCTTCTATCACTATATGATTGATCTTAAGGGCGGCCCTTGTGTATACAAGCGCATTTCGGGTTGCGGCTCAGGTACTGAGTATATGGCAGTTACCCCTTGGGGTGATTTATACCCCTGCCATCAGTTTGTTGGTGACGATAAATACTTGCTTGGCAACGTTTTTGACGGAGTCAAGAACACCGCTATTCAGGACGAATTTTTAAAGTGCAACGTCTATTCCCGCAAGGAATGTCAGGACTGTTGGGCGAAGCTATATTGCTCAGGCGGATGCGCCGCCAATGCATATCACGCCACAGGCTCTGTAAACGGCGTGTATGAGTACGGATGCGACCTGTTCCGCAAACGAATGGAATGTGCCATAATGGTAGCAGTCGACAGGGAATTAAGATGATGAACACACCTATTTGTGATTTTGTCAAAACCTACGCTAATCAAAATAAAATAAGAATGCATATGCCGGGGCACAAGGGCGCCGACTATCTTGGCATTGAAGCCCTTGATATAACCGAGGTTACCGGTGCCGACAGTCTGTACGAGGCAAGTGGTATTATTGCCGAAAGTGAAACTAATGCAAGCACCCTTTTCGGATGTCCTACCTTTTATTCTACCGAGGGCTCGTCGCACTGCATAAGAGCAATGCTGTATATCTGCCTTTTAAACGCAAAGCAAAAGGGATTAAGACCTACTGTGCTTGCAGGCAGAAATGCTCACAAAGCCTTTATAAGCGCCGCCGCATTGCTTGATTTTGATGTTAGGTGGATTTATCCCGACGAGAGTGAGTCTTATCTTGCTTGCACTGTTACGCCCGAAAAGGTTGCAGAGGCGCTTTTCTCAATGGATAAAATTCCTGCCGCAGTTTATATCACCAGCCCCGATTATCTTGGCAATGTTGCCGATATTCAGGGGATAGCAGAGGTGTGCCACAGATTTGGAACCCTGCTTGCAGTAGATAACGCTCACGGCGCCTATCTTAAATTTTTAGAGCCTTCTCAGCACCCAATGGATTTGGGTGCAGATATATGTTGCGACTCGGCGCATAAAACCTTGCCCGTTCTTACGGGTGGTGCCTATTTGCATATATCGAAGACTTTGAATATTATTTCTGCTAAGGTCAAAAACGCCCTTGCGCTTTTTGGCTCCACAAGTCCGTCATATTTGATTTTGCAGTCACTTGATATGGCAAACAAGGTGATGGATGAGTGTTATAAAGAGAAGCTTGCCTTAACGATTAAAGGCGTCAAAGACTTAAAGCAAAGCCTTTCTCAAAAGGGCTATACCGTTATAGGCAACGAGCCTATGAAAATCACCGTATCCACTAAAAAGTACGGATATTTGGGTGACGAGCTTTCCAAAATCCTCGCAGAACAAGGAATAGAGTGGGAGTTTGCCGACAGTGATTATCTTGTGCTAATGCCATCGGCAGATACAACTCCCCAACAATTTGCACAGATTGAAAAGATTATGACAGGCATACCTGAAAAGGCACCCGTTTTAACCTGTCCGCCCAAATTTGCATTGCCAAGTCAGATTATGACTGTGCGAGCTGCAACCTTGTCTACAACGGAAATATTGCCTCTTTCACAATGCAAGGGCAGGGTGTTGGCTCAACCAACTGTGTCTTGTCCGCCTGCAGTACCGATTTTAGTGAGCGGCGAAATAATCGACGAAGCTGCGATAAAGCGTTTTGAATATTACGGCGTTGATAATTTAACGGTTGTATCTGCTTTTTGATAGGAGAAAACACGATGATAAGAATGGCAAAAGAAAAGGATATACCGAAAATAGAAGAACTTTTAGCACAAGTGTGTCTTGTTCATCATAAGGGCAGACCTGATATTTTTAAGGTTGGCACAAAATATTCTGCTGAAGAACTGAAAAGTCTTCTTAAGGATGAAAATCGTCCCATACTTGTTTGCACAGATGAAAAAGACGACGTTATGGGCTATTGCTTCTGCATCTTTCAGCGGCATCTGAACAATTCGGTTATGACTGACATTAAGACCTTGTATATCGACGACCTCTGCGTTGATGAAAAATCAAGAGGCAAGCATATCGGCAAGCAGTTGTATGAAGCGGCAGTAAAATTTGCAAAAGAAAAGGGATGCTACAATCTTACTCTTAACGTGTGGAGCTGCAATCCCTCTGCGATAAAGTTTTATGAAGCGCAAGGGCTGTTGCCGCAAAAAATCGGTATGGAATTGATATTGTAATATATTGGTGATTAAGGATGTATTTTGACGATTTAAAAATAGGTATGTCAGTTGACACAGCACCTGCTACTATAACGAAAGAAAAAATGGTGGATTTTGCCTGCGATTATGATAACATACCCCTTCACACCGATGAGGAATATGCCAAAACAACTCTCTTTGGCAAACTGATTGCTCCCGGTGTAATGTCTTTTATGTCGGTTTGGGCAAAGTATCTTGAGGTAGATTTTTTTGGTGAGGAATTACTTGCGGGAAAATCAACTAAAATAGAATGGCTAAAGCCCGTATTTGCCGATGATGTTTTGACAGGCAAGGCAACTATCACAGACCTTGTTGAAAGAAACGCAAAAAACGGATTAGTAGAGGTCACAATAGAAGCGTATAATCAAAACGGTGAGCTTGTTTTGACGGATGTTACCGAGGCTATTGTGAAACGCAGAGTGCCGTAGTGTTTGTTGCGGTAATGTGAGGTGATACACTCTTGAAAAAGACTTATGTAACATCAATGCCAAATCATATAGGAGCTTTTTTAAAAGCAAGCAAGTGCTTCTCCGCATTGGGTATAAACATAACCCGTGTAAGCTATAATAAGGCGGTTGATTCCCATACCTTGTTTATTGATGCGGAGGGAACAGAGGAACAGTTAAACAAAGCAGATGTTGAGCTTCAAAAGATTGGATATCTTCAAAGCAATCAAAACAAGACCAGCATTGTTTTGATAGAGTTCTGCCTTGAGGATAAACCCGGCAGTGTAACGAATATTCTTACGCTTATCAATGATTTTAATTTCAATATTTCCTATATCAGCTCTCAGGAAAACGGAACGGATTACCAATATTTCAAAATGGGATTATATGTTGAGGATGCCGATAAAATTTCCGAATTTCTGGCAGAAGCCGAAAAATTGTGCAAAGTTCGGGTTATTAACTATAACAGTTCTGAAAAGGTTTACGACAACAGCATCTTTTATAATACATATGTTATGGGATTATCTCAGACTATGGGACTTTCCGAAGAAGTCAGCCGTGAGCTTTTGGTACACGTTAATCTTGCTATGCAAACACTGGATGAGCAAGGGTTGTCTCCCTACAGGACCTTTGATAGCATAAGTAAGTTTGCCGAGCTGCTTGGAGCTTCTAAAGGAAAGGCTTTCAATCCAAGAATAAGCACGCATAAGGTTTCGGATAATACAGAGATTGTTTTAATCGAGCCTCCTTGCGGCAGTAATACAATTATTATAAAAAGCAACGATAAGCTGCTGTTTGTTGATAGCGGATATGCTTGTTACAGTGATGAAATGCTTGAGGTTATAAGAAAAATTGTCCCCGATTTTGATGATATCAAGAAAACTATCCTTGTAACTCACGCAGATGTTGACCATTGCGGCTTGCTTCCGTTATTTGATGAAATAATAGCAAGTCCCAAAACGGCTCTTTGCTTAAAAAATGAATATTTTGGGAATGACGGTTACAGAGAAAAGAATTCTCTGCATAAGCCGTATATCAATATTTGCAAAATTCTTACCTCTTATCAAGCAACAAATCCTGATAAGATTAATGTTGTGTGGAATGATATTGAAGGCCTAACAGAGCCGCTTACTCAGATTGGATTTTTTGATTTTGAAGAATTGCATTTTGAGGTTTATGAAGGAAAAGGCGGTCATCTGCCCGGCGAAATTGTATTGATTGAATATTCTAAACATATTGCTATTACAGGCGATATATATATCAATGTGCATGGATTAACGCCTGAACAGGCTGAGTATAATCAATACGCTCCTATATTGATGACCTCAGTAGATACCGACCCAATGCTTTGTGCTGAGGAAAGAAAAGCAATAATAGGACGGCTTGGTGTTGGAAAATGGCAGATCTTCGGTGCACACGGATTCAAAAAAGATTATTTTGTAAATGCATAAAAATATTTTTTCAAAAAACCCTTGACTTTTACACTTTAGGGTGTTAAAATACAAACAAATTTGAATATCACAACAAAGACTATGATGAAGACGGTCGGAACGTGACGTTGTACAGAGAGTTGCCGTGTGGTGCAAGGCAATATCGAAACCTTCCAATGACCTATCACTTCTGAGTCGGGGGACCGAAAGGCTAAAACCAAGTAGACTCCTTCCGTATTGCTGCGTAAAAGCAAAGAACTTGTTAGAGTTCGGATAGTGGCGAAAAATAATATTTTCGCAATTTGAGTGGTACCGCGGGTTTAACAACTCGTCTCAATGTTTTTTGAGGCGAGTTTTTTGTTTTATTCAAATTCGTTGCCATTAGATTTCATACCAAGAATGAAAGGAGATAACAGCAATGGGTTACAGTTTGAAAGAGGTTGCAGGCAGAATTAAAGACCTGCGCGAAGCAAAAGGATACACGCAAGAGCAGCTTGCCAAGCTTACCGGCGTATCGGTTGATGAATACCGTGTTTTAGAGCAAGGCAACACAGATTTTAGCTTTACATTTATTTATAAGTGTGCAAAGGCATGCGACGTTGAGGTTGTTGATTTGTTGGAAGGCAGCAGCACAACTCTCACCTCCTTTGCCATTACAAGAAAAGGCGAAGGCCTTAAAATTTTAAAGCAGCAGGGCGTTGAGTACAATAACCTTGCCCCCAAGTTTAAGGATAAACTTGCCGAGCCCTTTTTAGTTAAATTCCCCTATATCCCTGAAGAGCAAAATGCGCCGATGAAGCTTAATTCCCATAACGGTCAAGAATTTGACGTTATCGTTAAGGGTTCTCTTAAGGTGCAGGTTGGAAGTCACGTAGATATTCTTAACGAGGGCGATTCTATCTTTTACAACAGCCTTATTCCTCACGGAATGGTGGCTGCAAGTGAGGGTGGTTGTGAGTTTCACGCCGTAGTTCTTAACCCACAAGACGGACTTGTAAGCGAGGAATATCCTGAAGCACCCTACATCACACCCAAGGTTGTTGAGAAAACTGAAACTGCAACAACCGTAGCCGACAACTTTATTGAGTCATATTATGACGAAAAGGGTGTGTTTAACGGCATTAAGTTTAAAAATGAAGATAAGTTTAATTTTGCCTTTGACTGCGTAGATGCTATTGCAGAAAAGACTCCCGATAAGCTTGCTATGATGTGGGTTGCAAACGATAAAACCGACCGCAAGTTTACCTTTGGCGATTTGAAGAAATATTCTAATAAAACTGCCAACTATTTCGAATCCTTGGGCATCAAAAAAGGCGATACCGTAATGCTTGTGTTAAAAAGGCATTATCAGTTCTGGTTCTGTATGCTGGCGCTTCATAAGATTGGCGCTATTGCAATCCCCGCCACCAATCAGTTGGTTGAGCACGACTTTGACTACCGATACAAAGCAGCTCATGTAAAGGCTATTGTATGTACTGCTGACGGCGACGTATCCGACGAAGCAGAAAAGGCAGCAGCTAATTTCCCTGATATGCTTAAGATTTTGGTGGGCGGCAAAAAAGACGGCTGGAACGACTTCAACGTTGAGATGGAGCGCTTTAGTACTCACTATTACAGAAACGAAAATTCTCCTTGCGGCGACGAGCCTATGCTTATGCTCTTTACTTCAGGCACAACGGGTTATCCTCGTATCGCAACCCACTCTTACAAATATGCGCTGGGTCACTATCCCACTGCAAAGCATTGGCATAACGTAAATCCCGACGGCTTGCATTTTACCATTTCCGATACGGGATGGGGCAAGGCTTTGTGGGGCAAGCTTTACGGACAAGGGCTTTGCGACGCAGGTGTGTTTACCTACGACTTTGATCGTTTCCATTCGGAAGATATTTTGCCAATGTTTGCAAAGTATCATATCACCACCTTCTGCGCTCCGCCTACAATGTATCGCTTCTTTATTAAAGAAGATTTGTCAAAGTACGATTTGTCCTCTATTGAATATGCTACAACAGCAGGTGAGGCTCTTAATCCCGAGGTATTCAATCAATTTAAAAAGGCTACCGGCCTTACTATTATGGAAGGCTTCGGTCAGACCGAAACAACCCTTTCTATTGCCAACTTTGTCGGCTCAACCCCAAAAATCGGTTCTATGGGCAGACCAAGTCCTCTTTACGACGTTGTGGTGCTTGACCCCGACGGTAACGAGTGCAAAACAGGTGACACAGGTGAAATCTGCATCCGTGTAAAAGAGGGTGAAACTCCCTGCGGCCTCTTTATCGGCTACTCTCTGGATGAAGAAAAGACCAAGG
>JAFQWE010000008.1 GCA_017407645.1 Clostridia bacterium
GCGAATATAATATCACTGAAATAGTAAGATTTCAATATCACTCTTTAGAAATATCTCGCCTTTGGCGAGGTATTCTAAAGAATATCACTGTGAGACCCGTCTCACAATATCACTTAATATTCTTATTTTTGAGATAGGTTAGTTTGAAAAATATGTACTCCCGTTACGCACATTTGAAAGTGCGTAACCCACTATGACACTTATCTGTAGAAAGTGTCAATTTTTATATAAAAAATGAAAAAGGGAGAACACTTCTTTACGAAGTGTCTCCCGTTAGTTTGCTCATGATTTGCGGGAGGGGGAACCCCTCCCCTACTATAATTAATGCTCTGCGCTATAATCTCGTTGAGAAGCAACATATCACCAATTGCCACCACCTCTCCCAAAGGGCGAGGTTTTTTATTACAAATCTTTTTCGTGGAGGATTACTCCTGCATTTTTCAATTTTTCTTGCAACTGTGTCACGTCAAGGGCATCGAAATCGTCGGTCATTGCGGCGGCAATACCTGCTGCCTGACCTGTTACGGCGCAACAGGGAATAACCCTCATAACATCCCACATATTGTCGGTGACAGATGTATTTCTGCCTGCGGTAATAAGATTTTTTGCATCCTTGCCGTAAAGGGTACCAAAGGGCACCTCCCACACAGGTCCGCGGCGGCGCCAGTCAGACACCATACCGATACTGTCTGCCACAAAAGTATGCTCTTCGGCAGTGTCAAGGGTGTATGCACCCACAATTCTGCGGGTCATTCGCACCTGCGGAATGGTTGGCATTGTAACAGGCATATAGCTTTTATCCTTACCGCGCGCCTTAACAATATCGGCAAGCATTACCGAATGAGAATCAATAACCTGACCGCTAAGTTCATCGCCGTCAAGCCCTGAGTAACGTTTGTTGTTAAGGGATTGCTCGCCGTAATCCACCTTGTTTTTAACCTCGTCAGGCACGTCGGCGGCACCTTTCATACGAAGCTTATAGCCCTCACTGTCGGACAATGAATAGTGCCAAGCGGCAAGCACGTTGCCCTTGCCGAATTTTTCGGTGGCAACTCCTGCGCGGTAGCAAATATCCGCATCGCCTGTGCAGTCAACCACACTACCCACCTTAACGGCAAAGCGGCCCGACTTATTCTCGCACACAATATGGTCAATATGGCGGTCGGCAATATCCACTCCGCAACAAAGGGTGCCGTAAAGTATCTCTACCCCTGCCTTTAGCAGTTCCTTTTCCGCAAGCAAAGCAAAATACTGGGCGTTAAAACGAACCTCATACCGCTCTGCTTTTGCGCGGGTTTCAATATCATAATCATCAAACCAATGAATTGGATTTTTATCTTCAATCAAGTCGTCCTTAACCGAAAGGCGCAGCAACTCCTCTGCCAAACCAAAGGACACCTGCCTGCCCATTCCATCACAAAGAGGTAAATAAATGGTTATAAGCCCTGCGGTAGCAAGTCCGCCCAACGCAAACTCTCGCTCTGCAAGAATTACCTTTGCACCCTCTCGCGCGGCGGCAAGGGCTGCTGAAATGCCTGCTATTCCGCCACCTGCAACAAAAACATCGCACTCTTTTGTTACTTGTGTTTGAAAGGTTTCGTTAATTTTCATACCTATCACCTCTTTTTTATTATATAAAAAAGGAAAGTTATAGTCAATGGATAATTAACATTTGACCGCATATAAATAAAACAGAAGGAGTGGATGATTATGCCCACAGATTTTGAAAAATTGATACAAAAATATGCCGATGAGCTGATGCAGATGAAGGAGCGGTATCCTCAAAGCAAAGAGGAGCAACCCCAAAGCAACCCTGCAACTCCCTACACCGAGCCTACTATTCCCCCACAGCCAACCGAAATGCCCGTTGTACTGCCGGGGGAGCCTTTGGAAATGCCTCAAATTCCTCAAAACGAGCCTCCTGCCGTTTTGCCTCCCTTACAAAGCGAGGAGGAAGAGGCTCCCTACATAGCAGACGAAATCTCAGATATTCCTATGGCGGAAAAGGACCCCTCCAACGATGACGAGGGGTACATTCAAATCAGAGCCTACACCGCCGACAAGGCTCTGCCTGTTGAGGGAGCACTTGTTGCAATAACAAGTCGGCAAGGGTCACTTGTCGCCTCTATGATAACCGACCGCGACGGACTTACTCCTGCGGTGGCGCTTAAAACTGTGTCTCGCAGTGAATCTGCCACCTCTGAGGGTATGGATGCCTACGATACCTACAACGTCGAGATTATCAAAAACGGATTTTTGGATTTTATAAACCGTGACGTGCCTGTTTTTGGGGGTATCACCAACGTGCAAAACGCCCCTCTTGTGCCACTGCCCGAAATAAGTGACGTTAAAAGGGGTGAGATGGATGGCGATTGAGCCCTTTATCCCCGAAAATATTACAGTGCACCTTGGACCTCCTACCTCTGATGCTCCTAACGTGACGGTAAGCTTTCCCGACTACATTAAAAACGTGGCGTCGGGTGAAATTTATCCCACTTGGCCTGAAAGCGCCCTAAGAGCCAATATTTACGCCCAGATTTCCTTTGCTCTTAACCGCATTTACACCGAATGGTATCGGTCCCAGGGCTATGATTTTGACATAACCTCCTCTACCGCCTACGACCAATCCTACGGTGACGGCAGAGCGGTATTTGATAATATTTCGCTGATTGTGGATGACATTTTCAACAGCTACGTGCGACGTCAAGGCAGTACCGAGCCTCTGTTTACCGCCTATTGCAGTGGCAGAGGGGTGGACTGCGAGGGATTAAAGCAGTGGGACACGGTAACTCTTGCAGAGCAAGGTCTTAATCCATATCAGATTTTGCAGTATTATTACGGCGACGACATTGACATTGTATCGGGTGCGCCCGTCAGAATAAACACCCCCTCCTATCCGGGTATTCCTTTGCGGGAGGGGGACGTGGGTAACGATGTTCAACTAATGCAGGTGCGGCTTAACCGCATTGCCCGAAATTACCCAGGTATACCCACTATTGCCACGCCTGACGGGATTTTCGGCACTCGCACTACTGCCGCCGTCAAACGATTTCAGCAGGTTTTTGGACTTACCGATGACGGAATCGTTGGCAATGCCACCTGGTATCGCATTGCATACATATACTCCTCCGTCAAGCGTCTTGCAGAGCTTGACAGTGAGGGAATTGCGCTGGGTGAAATCCCTCAAAGCTTTGTTAGGGTACTGCGCCCAGGTGACAGTGGAGACAACATACGGGTGTTGCAATATTATCTGCGAGTCATAGCTCAGTATAACAACAATATTCCCACTGTTACGGTAAACGGTCAGTATGACGGTCAAACCGAGCAAGCCGTTCGTGCTTTTCAGCAACAAAACGGGCTTAATCCCGACGGAATTGTGGGACGGCAGACTTGGAACGCCATTTACAACTCTTACAGAGGTATTATTGCCGCATCTCCCGTTGGGGCAAACGGACTGCCCCTCTACCCAGGTGGCGTGCTTCGTTTTGGGGCAACAGGTGAGAATGTGCGCATAATTCAGGAGTGGTTGTCGGTACTGTCCCAAACCTATACCGACATTCCCTCTGTAGAGGTGGACGGCAATTTTGGTGAGGCTACCGACCGAGCGGTGAGGGCATTTCAACAGCGTTTCGGCATCACTCCTAACGGAGTAGTGGGTGCAGTCACTTGGGATGCCCTTGCTTCCGCTTACGATGATTTGAGGTGATAAAATGAACGAAAACACAGTGCGGGACATTCAAAACAAGCTGCGCTTTTTATCGGAGGATTTTGATTCTCTTCCCCCTATTGCCGTTGACGGCATTTACGGTGAGGAAACGGAGCGCGCCGTTGCCCAACTGCAACGGATTTTAGGCTTTGATGCCACAGGTGAGGCGGATGAGCGCACCCTGAATGCTCTTAACGACCTTTACAGAGCAGCAAGTGAAAAACGGCTTCCTGCGGTAACGGTGCAAATTTTCCCCATCAACGATGAGCCGCTGGTTTTAGGAAGCACAGGTGTGTCCCAAACAATGCTTAACATTATGCTTGGAGCATTGGCTTTTGTCTTTTCCAATCTGCCCAAAATCCAAAGCATTGACACCTTTGGAGAGGACACCCTTGAAGCCGTTGCCATAATTCAGCACACATCAGGACTTGCCACCACAGGACAGGTAGATAAACCCACTTGGAATATGATTGCCCGTCTGTTTAATGAGTACAGAGGTGGCAACCGTGAAATTTAATCTTGCCCGATTTTTTAAAAACGCCGCCATACTCACTCTGACCTCTCTGATTTTGCGCCTTGTGGGTATGTTTTTCAGAATTTGGCTTGCCAACTCCATAGGCAGTGAGGGTATGGGGCTTTATCAACTGATTTTGGCTTTTTATATGCTTGCCGCCACCTTTGCAGGCGGAGGCATCACCACCGCCGTCACCCGTCTTATAAGCGAGGCTATATCCCGCTCACAAAGGGGTGCGGTCAGGCGGATTATACTGCGCTCCGTCACTCTTGTTATAGGGATAGGAGTAATTTCGGCGGTGGCAGTCATCATCTTTGCAAAGCCTATTTCACTTTACTGGATAAAGGATGCTCGCGCCGAATTAAGCCTTAAACTGCTCTCACTATCCCTGCCTTTTATGGCGGTGACGGCTTGTATCAGAGGCTATTTTGTTGCCTTTCGCAAGGTGGTAACTCCATCTATGGCACAACTGTTTGAGCAAGTGGTAAGAATGGCGGTTATCTTTTTTGTAATGGCAAAGGTGGGCACAAGTGACATTGCTCTTGCCTGCGCCGTTATTCTGTTTGGCGACAGTATCGCCGAGGCGGCGTCTTGCGCCTATTCGGTGGTGGGATATTTAATTCATCGCAGAAATCAGGGCAAAAGCCTTAAAAAAGAGCAGGATATTAAGGGTGTTACGGCAAAACTGCTTCACATTGCGGCACCCATTACCGCAGGCAAATATCTGACGACGGGACTTCGTACCGTCGAAAGTATGCTTGTACCTATTGGTCTTGCCGCATTTTGCGGTGACAGAGCTCTAAGCCTTGCTCATTACGGCAATCTTAAAGGTATGGCGTTGCCTCTACTGTTTTTCCCTGCCTCTTTTCTTACCTCACTTGCCACACTGACTGTGCCTGAGCTTTCAGGTGCCGCCGCAAGGGGTGATTTCGGTCTTATTCGCCGCTCTGTTTCAAGGCTGATTGAAATTACCGCCACTGCTTCGGTTATTATCGGGGGAGTTTTTGCTCTTTTTGGAAAGGACGTCAGCAGTCTTATTTATAAAGAGCAAGACGTGGGATTTTATATTACCGTACTTTCTCCCCTTGTGCCCTTTATGTATCTTGAAAGCATTGCAACGGGGTGCCTTCACGGACTTGACCGACAAGGTGACACCTTTAAGTACAGCGTGATTGACGGCATAGTGAGAATTGCGCTGATTGTGACTATGCTGGGCTCCACGGGTGTTAAGGGCTTTGTGCTTATTATGGCGGTCAGCAACATCCTTACAAGTACGTTGTGCATAAGCAAACTGATGGACGTGACGGGGATTAACCCCGATTTTACAAGTTGGCTGCTCAAACCTATTATGGCGCTTTTGCCATCTTTGGCGGTGGGACTATGCGTTTCTTGGATTTTAGGGGGCGCACCCCTTTGGGTTAAAACGGCGGCAGAGTGTACCTCTGCCGTGGGAATTTATTTGATTTTTCAGGCTGGTAAGATTAAGAGAATTAACCAAAAAGCAAAGCCTCAATCGGTTGATTGAGGCTTTTTGATTTATTTACCGTATTTTTCTTTTGCAATTTTTAGTGACTGAACGGGGTCAAGCAGAGGTGAATATTCAAGTCCGCAAGCACCCTTGTAGCCCAATTTGTCAACGGCATCAAATATCACGTTATAATCGTTTTCGCCATACTGAAGCTCATGTCTGCCCGGATGTCCTGCGGCGTGAAGATGAGCGATAAGGTCAATATTATTGGTGATGGTGGGAATAATATTGCCCTCCATTACCTGCATATGATAGATGTCGTAAACAAGCTTTACGTTGGGATGGTCTACCTCTTTTATAATATCAAAGGCTTCCGCAGAGGAGCACAGATAATACCCCGGATGATTTACGTAGCTGTTCAGAGGCTCGGGCATAATGATTACTCCGCTTTCCTCAAGAATGGGAATAGCCGCCTTAAGAGTAGTAACGATAGCCTCCCGCTGTCTTTCTCTTTCCTCCCCCGTATCGTTTCCAACCTGAGTTATAAGCATTTTAACGCCCAGCTTATTTGCCGCCTTACAGCTTTCTTTAAGTCCGTCAAGCCACAGCTGTCTGTGCTCGGGGGTAGTCATTCTGAATTCGCTTGTGCACATACTTAAAAATTCGACGCCCGTATCTTCAAGGGTTGATTTTACTGCATCAAGGTCAAGCATATTCCAATGATATGTTTCGATAGCGTCGTATCCAAGCTTGGCAACCTGTTTTACGGCATCGCAGAAATCCCACTCCTTTGATTTAAAAAAGCAAGGAATCGGTACGCAAAGTCTCATATAAAAGCCTCCTATTTATTAAAATATATAACCTGACCGCTTTCCATTGACTTGTTAGCCGCAAATGCCATTTCGTGAGTTTTAAGGGCATCGGCATAATCTGAACGGATAAGCGATTTGTCACCCGTCATTACCGCTTTAAGAAAAGCCTCGTCAAGCAGGAAGGTCTGGTTTACTCCCCTTGGAATATCTGTCTCTTCCCCGTTGGCATTTGTAATTATAAGGTTGTTTCTGAGTCTGTAATCAAGAATCATATCGTTAAGGATTATGTAATATCCCCGTCTTATTTTTGGTGCGTGAGAGTAGCATCCGCTTACGAGGGTTGCAGTCACGTTATTTTCAAATTGGTAAACCACTGTGGAATGGTCGTCGTTATCGTACTCTGCAGGCGCATCAATTCCCGCTTTTACGATACCGCGAGAGCAGGTAGCGTATACCGAAATCGGCTCGCCATAGAGATAGCGAAGACCGTCGACAAGGTGAATATTCTGCTCTACAAGCTGTCCGCCGTTGGTGGCTTTGTTTTGCCACCACCACACACCCGGAACACCGCATACCCACGAGCCGTAAACCAGTCCGCCTGCCTTATGTTTAGGCAGTTCATCCTTAATAATATTGATAAGGTCAAGGTATCTGTCCTGCAGTCCCACTGCGGTAATAAGACCTTTTTCTTCTATCATACGGCTTATTTCACGAGCCTTTTCCATATCCAGATTGATGGGCTTTTCCACAAGAAAAGGAATTCCCATCTCGATAGCCCTTGTCTCAATATCGGTGTGTGCAGTAGGCTCTACACTGATAATAACGGCGTCAAGTGTTTTGCCGCTTTCATTATTATACATCTCGGTGTGGTCTTTGTAAATACGCTGACATCCAAACTGTGCCGCAGCTTCAAGACGTCTTTCTTCAATCGGGTCTGCCACTGCAACAACCTCTACGTAGTCCATTTGCTCAAAGCTTTCTCGGTGTGCTTTTGAACGGGCGCCGCAACCTATAAGACCGATTCTGATTTTTTTCATTAAAAATTCCTCCCATACGGTTTTGTGCTTGACCTTTTGTTTAACGATAAGGTATACTGTAATTATATTGCGCGTATGACCCCTTGTAAATCAAAATATATTGCCTTATATGAAAGGATATTGCATATGCAACACTTTTACGCTATTGATGACAGGCTGCCCATAATACTACACACAATCGGCGAAACTCAAAATCAAATACCCATAGTTCGTGACAAAGATATAAAATGGAATCAATTTATTTGGGTAAAAAATGGGACAGGCACCTTTTATTCAGGTGACAAATGCTTTCGTCTTTCTAAAGGTCAAGGCGTTTTTCTAAGAAATTCCGAATCGCACAGTTATAGCGGCTCCAATCTTCACACGGCGTGGTGCACTTTTTCTTCCTCAGAAAACCTGCTGACCTACGTAATGGGGGACAAAAAATATCTTTTGTTTACTGTCCCCGATTTTTTGGAGAGGGAAACTGAAAATCTGAAATCACTTGCTCGCGGCAACACCGACACCCTTGAGCTGTCAAGCGCCACGTACTCATACGTTACAGAGCTTTTTGCCGCAATAGCCAAAGAATCTGACCCAATAATAGACGGGGCAAAAAAATTTATGAAAGAAAATTTTCATAGACCTCTTTCCCTTGACGAAATTGCAGAAAGTGTGGGACTTAACCGATTTTCACTATGCAGATATTTTAAGAAGCATCATAATCGAAGCGTAATAAACGAGTTAAAAAAGATACGCGTTTCTGCCGCAAAGCGAATGCTTCGCTATTCTGACGAAAAGATAGAAACCGTGGCGGCGCTTTGCGGATTTGAAAATCCCAGTTATTTCTCCCTTAGATTTAAAGAAGAGTGCTCCTGCACACCCCTTGAATACCGCAACAAATATTTGTAAACCAAAAGCCTCAATCGGTTGATTGAGGCTTTTTGACTTATTCCGTTATTCTTTTTGTAAGTTGTGCAAGGGCGTTGTTATATGCCAAGCGGATGGGGTTGTTTTCATCAATTTCAAGAGCTTCACCCGTCAGTTTTTCATAGACGTATCCCAGCACCGCAGGGTTTTTTACAAGCAGAGGGCCAGTCAGTTGGGTGGCAATTATGCCATCCTTAAATATGCCGTCAGCACCGCTTTTTTTGTCATTTCCAAGATCGTTGCCAAGGCTCAACTCAAAGAGAGGGCACTCTATCCCCTCATACACCGAGGAAGTGTTAACATAGCCGATAATTTGTGTGCTAAAGAGATTTTCGGCGGTAGTCAGCACGTCACCAAGCCAACGCTTTTCGCGGCTCATAGCGGTGGTAAAATCAAGCGCGCCAAGTCCTTTTTCCACTCTGCCGTTATACTCGATTTCTCCCCCAAGCAGAGCTACCGAGTTGCCTGTGGCAAGCCAAAGTCCGCCCTTTGCCAAATAGTCGCGGCCACTGTCACCCAGTCTTTGCGCGGCGGCAATTATATCATCCTCAGTGCCTGCCCCTGTGTAAACAAGATTATATCCGCTCAAATCTTGGGGCAAGGACTCCGTTCTTTCAACTGTAACGGAATGACCCTTGTCGGTTAGCGTTTTTTCTAATATGGCGATATTGCCGTACTCCCCGTAAAGAGAAAGCAGACGGCTGAAAAGATGCAGAATTTTAATTTCACTCATACTCTTACCTCATTTTGCAACGGGAGTTTGCACGTCCACACGGCTGAAAAGCTTGTCCTTATCAGAAAAGCAGGTGATTACGTACAGTTCCATACCCTGCATCTCACTCATTTGCTTTGCCATTTGGTCAAGGTCAGGTTGCACCACAACCTCTGCGTCTCCCAAATCCATTACCGAAAAGCGCACCGCCAAATCGTTGGCATAACTGCCGCACAGGGTAACACGCTTAACGTTGGATTTTGCGATTTTTTCAAATGCAATATCCCACAGCCAGCTTGTCTCGGCAGTGTAATATTTGCGGCTGATAGCGTCCACAATTATATAAAGGTCGCAAGGATTTTTGCGGTTGCAGACATACTCAAGGCTTTGGTTGTAGGATGTGGAATTTTCGTGCTTTGAGGTGATAAGCAGTCCCTGATTATCCCCTGCTTTAAAGGTAACGATTCTGCCGTTTTTCATTACAAAATCGCTCATTGCAGCGGCGATTGACTGCCCGTCTGCACCTGCAATGCTTGCGGCGGCAAAGGCGGCGCACAGATTGTATACGTTATATCGGCTTGCAAAGGCAAGGCTGATTTTGTTGCCGTTAACGGTGATTGCACCCTCCTCCAAATCGGCGGTGTCAACGGTATAGGCGCGCTCGGGACGGGTATATCCGCAATTTTCACAGGCGTAGTCACCCAAATGAGCGTAGTGGAAGAAGTTATATTTAAGCTCGCCCTTGCAGTTGGGGCAATAGTAGCAATCGTTGTAAATTCCGTCCTGCTCGGTGGTGGAATAGGCATTTTGCTCCATGCCGAAATATAGGGCGTTATCCCGTCCCTTGCCGAAGCCACGCACAATGGGGTCATCGGCGTTAAGAAGCAGAGTAGCATCGGGCACCAAATCCACCGCATCCTGCAAAATGTCGTATATGCGGTAGGGGTGAGCGTTGCGGGTCAACTGGTCGCGGTAAAGATTGGTGACTGCAAAGCAGGTGGGCTTGATGTATTTAAAGGTGTGTCGGGCATATCTCTCGTCACTTTCAAGGATGACGGCGTCCCCTCTTACCTTGCCACGCAGATTACTGTTGCAGATAAGCAGAGTGGCAACACCCTCTATCTGATTACTGCCCTCTTTGTTATAGACCACATTCTTGCCCGACGCGGTGAGAATGTAGGCAATCATCTCTACCGTTGAGGTTTTACCGTTGGAGCCGGTGACGGCTATAACGTTTTTGGGTAAGGTAAGCTGTGACAGTATGGTTGGGCAAAGCTTAAGGGCAATTTTGCCCGGTAGGCTTGTGCCCTTGCCAATCAATCTGCCCACAAAGGACAAAGCCTTGGTTAAAATAATAATTATCGCTTTCATTTTGACCTCTTTATACGTTGATAATTGGATTATACCACCATTCGCCACCCTTTATCAATAGGTAATTGGCGATAAATTACAACATAAAGAATAATTTCTTTGAGTTGACACATCAATCCCAATAATCAAAACACATAGGAAAAGGAGTCTTTGCAACACTGCGGGAGCAGAACCCCTCGCCCTTGCCTTCTCCGATAGGATAAGGGGGACCGCTTGCGGTGGATGAGGAGCAGAAATATATTTTGCTACCTAAGTAAGTCCTATCGTCAACCACGCCAAAGCTTATATTGTTTTGTTTATTTTTAACATTTTTATTGACATTTGTTAAAGTTTTCTGTATAATTAAGCCATAACCAAGTGATTGGTTGAATATACTTTATTTCAAGGAGGTTATTTTATGGCAAACGCAAAAGATTTACCGTTGTTGCTACTTGACAACAGCAGTATGATGTCGGTTATGAATGAGGGTGTGTTCAAATGCTACAACCTCTCTTTGCACGAGGCAACTCAGCTCCTTGAAGTTTATGAAGAGGACCAAATTCTTCGTTGCTTCAGTAATCAAGAAATTGAAACAGTAATATTTGATTATCTGGGGGCTAAAAAACGCAATTTTACATACAAAAAAATCCGCAATATGCGTCCGGGGCAAGACGCCATCGTGTTTAAGCTTTATGTAACACCATCCGAATCTCAACCCATTATTCAGGCAGACGACGGCGTAGAAGCAAAGAAAATTCAAAACGTTTATGTTTACTGCCAATACCTATCCAGAATTTCATAACTACATCAAACAAAGAGCAAGTTCAACCGAGCTTGCTCTTATCTTTTTTGTCAACCAAACCAATTTTGCGGTGCGATTTCTGTTTATTTTATGAATTTGGCTCCCTCCGGGAGGGAGCTGTCGAGCCTGTGCGAGACTGAGGGAGAATGCGAAAACTAAAATGCTAACGGAATTTGAATCTACGCAGGCTCCTTCCACCGCAAGCGGTCCCCCTTCCTCTCGGAGGAAGGCAAGGGTTTTGTCAACCAAACCAATTTTGCGGTGCGATTTCTGTTTATTTTGTGAATAGAATTTGCGGTGGTTTTTTGTTATAATTAAACTATAAAGTTGTTTACGGTGTTAACGGTATAACGGGCTTTAGAATTCATCAAGGCAACACAACCACCGATTATTTTTATATTAAAAACATAATGGGTGACGTGTTGGGAATCGTTGACGGAACGGGCACATTGGTTGCCGAATACCGTTACGATACATACGGCAATCCTGTAATGATTCTTGACGGCAACGGAAACGATGTCTCTGCAAACTACTCTCATATTGCCAATATAAATCCCATAAGATATAGGAGGTAACTGTAGTGAAAAAGATATTCTGTGCTATTCTTGTAATTCTGTTACTGTGCGGTTGTGGAAGTAATACTACACCCAAAAAGAATTTAGAAAACAATTCATCACCGGCAAAAAGCAATGATTTCGGCACCTCGGTTTTTTCTCCTGTTTTATTCTATGATGGCAAAGGGGCAGGAACAAATACGGCATTAGTTATAACCACTGTCCAAGAAAAAGCTTTTTACAATATGGATTCATACACCTACAATGGCAACAAGTGGGATTGGTATTTTAAAAACAACCCTAACGAAGCAGTGAAATCAGCCTCTGTGGATGGCAAAAAAATAACGTTTTACACTGCATCGGGGGAAAAACGAGAAACAACCGTAAACAGTGTTGTTTGTGAGGGGAGAATTTTAGACCAATTTACCGAGGCTCAAGCGATAACATCAACTGAATTGGGTCAGGAACGTTTCATAGGTCTCTTATCAACACAAACACCTTATCCATCAACTGTGAAATACACAGAAAGCGCAATAGAAGCCGACCTTGATGGCAACGGAAAAGTAGACCGAATTGAGTGGAAGTTTGATGATAATTTGGCTCCCGACGGATATTATAGTTGTTCTATTGACTTTGTTATAAATGGCAAAAAACATGTTTATAATACAGAAAGCGATCTTTATTACGCTAAAGATGATATAGAAGTTTTTGTTGCTGATTTAAACGGAGACAAAACAATGGAAATTGTAATATACGAGCGAGCGTTTTCTTTAATGTCAGATGTTGTTATATATCAAATAGTTGATGAGCAGTTAAAAACCATCATAAACTACACCATTACACCCGGACCGTGATTTAAAACAATAAGAGCAAGGCGAATGCCTTGCTCTTATTGCCCCCTCGGCAAGAGTTATAAATTGCCCCCTCTAATTTTGTGCTTTTTGTGAATGGAATTGGTCGTGTGTGCTTGATATAATAAAATTAAGGAAACATCGAATACCGTTACGATGCATACGGCAATCCTGTAATGATTCTTGACGGCAAACATCTTGGTTCAATGGATCCAACAACAGGTGAAATGTATAAAAAAGCAGAGAAGGGGAAAATTGTGGTAAATATATTTTGTTGTGAAGATATGCGGAACAATGTGTTCTGTGTGGATGAACGGGAAGCCTTTAATAACGGATGTATAGAAGATAAAGTTTTATACTATTCATCTAAGTTTGATGAGTATGGAATACCTGTTTATGGCGGATATAACCATACAGCATCATCTTATATACAAATAAACCATTGCCCCTGGTGTGGAAAAACATTGCCGATAAGCAGGCGAGATGAGTGGATTGAAACATTAGAAAAGTTAGGGTATGATGTACCATTTGACGAGTCGATACCCCAAAAATTCAAAACATCCGAATGGTATAACAAGAAACAAGACAACCATTCTCCTGTCTCCAATGAAAGCACAAACGACGATAACCCTTGACGCCGGAAAGCCAGCAAACCTTACAGGCAACAGGGTTTGGCGTTAACCTTTCAGGCCTTTCATATAAAGCAATACCAAACCCAACAACAAAGAGCAAGTTCAATCGAACTTGCTCTTATCTTTTTGCGTTATAAAAACCCTCTCACCCGCTAACGCGGGAGCTCTCCCAGAGGGAGAGCCTTTTTTAATTAGCCTCGCCATTACCTTACATTAAAATTACCTTTTTATAATGTCTTTTATTGCTTCGCCGGCGGCGATTAGTCCTGCCACCGAGGGTACAAAGGATATGCTTGCAGGCACTCGGCTGCTGATGACGGGAGGCTCCTTTGAATAGACTACCTTGAGCGCCTTTACTCCTCTTTTACGAAGTTCGGTGCGAACAACCTTTGCAAGTGGGCATACTGAGGTTTTGTATATATCCGCAACCTCAAAAGCGGTTGGGTCAAGCTTATTGCCTGCACCCATTGAACTTATGATGCCCCCCGACTGTGCGGTGGCACACTCTATAAGCAATATTTTAGAGGAGACAGAGTCGATTGCATCCACCACATAATCAAAAGCGGAAAAATCAAACTGCTCTTTAGTTTCTTCCGAAAAGAAAAGTTTGTGGGTGATAACGGTCGCATCGGGGTTAATATCCCTGATACGCTCTGCCGCCACATCCACCTTATACTTGCCCACAGTAGAATTAAGGGCAACCATTTGCCGATTTATATTAGAGGGGGACACGGTATCACTGTCAACAAGATGCAGGGTGCCAACGCCTGCACGGGCAAGTGCCTCTGCGGCGTGACCGCCTACTCCGCCGATGCCGAAAACCGCAACGGTAGACGACTGCAGACGGGCAAGGGCTTCATCCCCAATTAGCATTCGGGTGCGCTCAAATTGCTCTTTCACATTATCTCCCCCTTTTTAGATATAATAGCACTCTTTTTGCCGTTTATCAAGACAAAGTGTTGTCACTATCATCCATATTTTCAGAGGAATTTTGTTTAAATCACACTAATTTGAAAAAGTTTGCAAAAATGGGTTGACTTTTATTTTTAAGGGAGTATTATATACGCAAACAAAGGTCTTTGACCTTAAAAGCAGAGGTGCTTCATTATGACAAACACCGAAGTAAACAAACAGGATATTATTCAACAGGAAGAGCCTATTTTAGAGCAGGATATTGAACAGCTTGAAAAAGATTTTATTGACAAGTATTACGTTCGAAATTCCCGCAGTCCCTTTTCTACGCTTTTGCGGCTTTACAAAAGGTACTACGGTAAACTGCTTTTGTCGGCTCTGTTTTTTATTATCAAGGTAAGCCCTCAATTATATTTGCCCGTCGCAATGGCAAACATAATTGACGTTATTACCTCCCGCCCCGAAAATGCGACTGAGATTATTCTTACAAACGCATTGATTGCCACCTTCTTGATTGCAATCAACATTCCTTGCCATATGATGTACATTAAATATCGCTCTATTGCCACCAGAAGCGTTGAGGCAGGACTGCGCGGTGCCATAGTCCGCAAGCTGCAACAGCTTTCTATCAAGTTTAACAAGGAAATGCAATCGGGTCGTATTCAGTCAAAAATTATCCGCGACGTTGAGGCGATTTTTGAGTTTTCATCCCAAATTTTCAACAGCGGTATGGATGCGGCAATAAACCTTATCACTGTTTTTGCCGTTATTATTGCAAAAGCCGATTGGTTTGTTATGCTCTTTTTCATATTGGGTGGCCCTGCATCTACCTTTTTGGTCAGGCTTTTCCGCAAAAGAATCGGAAGCAACAACCGCGAGTTCCGTATTGAAATGGAGGTTACCTCCTCTCGCGTTGCCGATATGGTCGAGATGATTCCCGTCACCCGCGCTCACGGTCTGGGTGATACCGAGGCAAACAAGATGACCGACCAGGTCAGCCGTCTTGCCGCCAAAGGAATCCAGCTTGACCGCACCAACGCTCTGTTTGGCTCGTCAAGTTGGGCGGTGTCAAATATTTTTAGGCTTCTTTGCCTTATTTACACCGTTATTCTTGCTCTTAACGGTATTTTGTCTGCAGGCGACGTTGCCCTTTATCAAAGCTATTTCGGTCTGCTTGTTACCTATATCAGCACCATTGTCAATCTGTTGCCCACCATCACCAAGGGTAGTGAGTCCATCAACTCGGTGGGTGAGATTTTGGGCGCCCACGATATTGAGGATAATCGGGGCAAGCAAAAAATTGACGGTGTTAAGGGTGAATTTGTATTTGACAACGTTTATTTTGGCTACGATAAAGAAAATCCTGTTTTGAAGGGGCTTGACCTTAAGGTTAATGCAGGTGAGACGGTTGCCATTGTTGGTGAATCGGGCGCAGGTAAATCCACCATTCTTAATCTTGTAACGGGATTTTACACCGCAACTGACGGAAAGGTCTTGATTGACGGCAAGGATTTGTGTAAAATAGATCTTACAAGCTACCGCAAGCACCTTGCAGTTGTGCCTCAGGTAAGTTCTATGTTTACAGGCACCATTCGGGATAACATTACCTACGGCTCCCCCAAGGTAACCGAAAAGCAACTTACCGAGGTTATTGAGGCGGCTTGCCTTAAGGACGTTATCGACTCTATGCCCTTAGGTCTTGACACCCCCATCGGTGAGCATGGCGGCAAGCTTTCGGGCGGTCAGCGTCAGCGTATTTCTATCGCCCGCGCCCTTATCCGCGACCCCAAGATTATCATTCTTGACGAGGCTACCTCGGCTCTTGACACTGTGTCAGAAAAGCATATTCAGGCGGCTATCAACAATCTGGCAAAGGGGCGCACCACCCTCATCGTTGCTCACAGACTGTCTACCGTTAAGGATGCAGACAAAATTGCAGTACTTAAAAAGGGCAAGTGCGTTGAGTTTGGCACCTATGACGAGCTGATGGCGTTAAAGGGTGAATTTTACAATTTCCGCAATTTGCAGGTTTAAGGATTTAGGATGAAAAGATTTTTAAAGTATTTGGTTTTCTTTGCAATAATGGGCACCCTTATCTTTGTGATTAAATTTATAATGATGCCCTTGCCCAATATTCACCCTGTAGGTGTGCTTATTGTGTCGCTTACAGTGGTATTTAGAGCGAAAGCCCTTATCCCCATTTATATTTACGTTTTTCTTGACGGCATTTTCTTTGGTGGGTTATGGTGGATTCCCTATCTGTATATCTGGGCGGTACTTTGGCTTTTTGCAATGCTATTGCCTAAGAATATGCCAAAAGGTATTGCAATGCCCGTTTATATGGTAGTTTGCGGATTGCACGGACTTTTGTTTGGCCTGCTGTACGCCCCATACCAAGCCTTGCTGTTTGGTCTTAACTTTCAGGCAACACTCACTTGGATTGCAATGGGTATTCCCTTTGATATTACCCACGCCATAGCGAATTTCGTTATGGGCTCACTTATATTGCCACTTATTATTGCTTTTAAGTATTCAAAGAAGATTTTAGACAGTTAAAATGCCACTTTGCGCAGAGTGAGCATGACAGGCGGATAATATCCGCCCCTACAACGTTGAATTAAAATTGTATCGTAGGGGCGATTCACGAATCGCCCGTAAATAAAAAACCGCAGTCACAGACTGCGGTTTATTTTATCTTTGGATACCTATCTTTACAATCGGTTATACCCAAAATATAATCAACGCTTGTATCATAAAAATCGGCAAGTTTTATAAGAATAGAGGTTGGTATGTCGTTTTCGCCCGTTTCATATTTTGAATAGCCCGTTTGTGACATACCAAGGAAGTTAGCAACTTCCGTTTGATTTAAGTCACGGTCTACCCTTAAATCACGTATTCTGAACACAACCTCACCACCTTATTTCTAAACTGTAATTATTTTAGTTTAGTATGTATAAGGTTATTGATTTTTAATCTGAAACAGGTTAAAATTATTATAATAATCAAATAAAGGTGGTCGCTATGGAAAAAAGAATTGTGATAGCAGGTTGCAGAGATTACAACAATTATAGTGAAGCAAAAGATTTTATAGACAGTTGTTTGACAAATATAAGAACCCAATACACCCTTATTATAGTATCTGGTGGTTGCAGCGGTGCCGATATGTTAGGTGAAAAATATGCAAACGAAAACGACTTCAAAATTGAAAGACACAATGCAAATTGGTCTGAATTTGGTAGAAGCGCAGGCCCTATCAGAAACAAGGAAATGGCAACTATCAGCGACTATGTTATTTGCTTTTGGGATGGAAAAAGCAAAGGCACTAAGTCAATGATAGAATTTGCAAAACAACTCGAAAAACCAATTAGAATAAAAATGATATAAAACACCGCAGTCACAGACTGCGGTTTTTGCCGTTTTATCTACCGATTGAGTAGTATTCAATACCTGCTTTTTTCATATCCTCAACTTCATAGATATTTCTGCCATCATATACAAGAGGAGTTGTCATCAGCTTTTTATAGGTTTCGGGGGATATTGCCTTTATCTCGCCCCATTCAGTAAAGATAAAGCAGACATTGGCATCTTTTAGCGCAATTTCGGGATTGTCTACATAAGTGATGCTACCCTTGCCGTGCTTACCCTCGGGATAGTGACGCTTGAAGTTATCGGTGCCGACAGGGTCATAAGCAATTATGTTGCCGCCCGCCTCCAAAAGCAATGGAACATTGTCAAGTGATGGTGCCTCGCGCAAATCGTCAGTACCCGGCTTAAAGGTAAGACCAAGCACTGCTATATTTAAATTCTGGAATGTTATAAGACGGTCGCAAGCCTTTTTGTAAAGGCGTGTTTTTTGCTCGGTATTAACTGCTACCGCCGCCTCAACTGTGCGCAAACGGTAGCCGTGCTGATTGGCAATGAACTTAAGAGCCTTGGTATCTTTAGGGAAACAACTGCCGCCGTATCCGATACCCGCGCCCAAAAACCTTGAGCCGATACGCTCGTCAAAGCTCATACCCCTTGCAACATCTTCAATATCTGCACCAACCAGCTCGCACAGGTTGGCTATATCATTCATATAAGATAGCTTAAGCGCCAAAAAGTCGTTTGATGCATACTTTATCATTTCTGCAGAACGGCGACTGACCGAAACTATAGGCAAATTAAAGGGAGCATAAATCTCGCGCAGCATCTTTTCTGCCTTTTCACTTTCGGTGCCGATAATAATTCTGGCGGCCTGCAAAGTATCGCGCACTGCGGTGCCCTGTGCCAAAAATTCTGGGTTAGAGGCAACCTCTATTTTTACATCACGCTTAAGAAAATCCCGAATAAACTGCTCAACCTTATCGTTAGTACCCACAGGAACTGTGGATTTTACAACAACAAGACAGTCTTTTTCTACATTTTCGGCAATCTGTCGGGCAACAGTTGCTATATATGACAAATTAGCACTGCCGTCAGGTTGCTCGGGAGTACCTACACCAATGAAAATTGCATCTGCATCTTTATAGGCAGAGGCATAATCGGTGGTGTAATCAAGTCTGCCTGCGGCATAGTTTTTTTGCATAAGCTCTTCAAGGTCACTTTCATAAATGGGCGACACACCGCTTTTCATAAGCTCAACCTTAGCGGCATCAACGTCAACGCACATTACGTTATGGCCTTTTTCTGCAAAGCACACGCCTGCCACAAGACCTACATAACCTGTTCCTGCTACTGCTATCTTCATATCTTACTCCTCAATTTTATAATAATTTTTGTACCACTTTGCAAACTTACCAAGTCCCTCCTCAATAGAGGTAGCAGGCTTAAAGTCAAAGTCCTTCATAAGCTCTGAAACGTCGGCATAGGTCTGATATACATCCCCTGCCTGCATTGGCAAAAATTCCTTCTGGGCGGTTTTGCCAAGGGCCTTTTCAAGAGTCTCAATGAAATACATCAAGTTTTCGGGATTATTGTTACCAATGTTATAAACCTTATGACGAGCGCCCTTTTGCTCTGCAGGAGGATTGCAAAGCATATTTTCAATGCCCTTTACAATATCGTCAACATAGGTAAAGTCGCGGTACATATCACCGTTGTTGAAAATCTTAATGGACTCCCCTGCATAAATCTTTTTGGTAAAGCCGAAATATGCCATATCAGGTCTGCCGTAGGGTCCGTAAACGGTAAAGAAACGAAGTCCCGTTGCGGCAATATCATAAAGGTGGCTATAGGTATAAGCCATAAGCTCGTTGCTCTTTTTGGTGGCGGCATAAAGGCTTATGGGTGAGTCAACGTTATCATCGGTAGAGAATGGAGTCTTTTGCTGATTGCCGTAAACGGAAGAACTGGATGCATAAAGCAAATGGTCAACGGGATAGTGACGGCAAGCCTCCAAAATATTGAAAAAGCCAATAATATTTGAGTCAATATATGCCTTGGGGTTTTCGATAGAATAGCGCACGCCTGCCTGTGCGGCAAGGTTAACCACAATATCAAAGTTACCCTCTGCAAAAAGGCGGTTTACGGCATCTGCATCTGCCAAATCACCCTTTACAAAGGTGAATTTGGGTTGCTTTTTAAGAATGTCCAGACGGGCATATTTAAGGGTAACGTCATAATAATTGTTGATGTTATCAAAGCCCACAACGGTGGCACCAAGCTCAAGCAGTCGGTTACACAGGTGGAAGCCGACAAAGCCTGCGGCGCCTGTTACAAGCACCTTTTTTGAAGGGTCAAAAGGACGGAATTTTGCCATATTTATTCCCCCGTAATTTTTCATAACGTTCTGATAGCTTTTAAGGTTGCCAATATCATATCGGGCACCGGGCATCTGCATAGCGTTTACTGTGGCGTGCTTGCACATCCAAGCCGCAAGTGCACCCGGAGAATCGATGCCGCAACCGTCGGCAATAGCCTCGTCAATGCGGGCAATATCCTCGCCCTTATAGATATAAAACGGGGGCACGCACCAATTTGACTTGGGCTTTTCGGGCTTTTCCTCCATATCGGAAATAAGGTCACCCTCAAGAGACAGTACGCCGCACTTTTGAAGCTTTTCAGTATCCTTCTCATAATAACGCATCAGACAAGAGGTACCCTTGTCCTTGGCATACTCAACAAATCTGCCAAGTGAAAAATCAAGCAGATTATCACCTGCAATAACAAGCATATCACCTGAAAGATTAAGCTTATCAATAGCAAATTTCATATCCATAACGGCGCCAAGACGGGTTTGCTCGGTAGAGGTGCCGTCATCAACAACGTCTATGTTGTAGGGCTTGGTCTTTGCCCACTGCTCAAAATGGTCGGCAAACTTGTGGTTGCTGACAATTACAAAGCGGTCAATGTCGGTGGTTGCCTTTATATCGTCAAGCAACCAATCAAGTATGGATTTTTCCTTAACCTCAAGCAAAGGCTTGGGGAAATTTTCGGTAAGTGGGTAAAGTCGAGTAGCATAGCCTGCGGCTAACACCATACAAATCACAACAAACGACTCCTTTCGTTTTTACAGAGTTTTACTTAGGCAAAACACCGTCTGCACTGTTGCAGAAGTGAACTGAGAATTTGCCCTCTAAATGTGGAAACGCCTTTAAATATTCCTTTGTGACGTTGCTTTCGATTTCTTCAAGATAATCGGGGTCAACAAGTGCCATACAGCAGCCCTTAAAGCCTGCTCCGCTGAAGCGTCCGCCGTAAATTCCTTTTGTGCGGCACATAATCTCATAAAGCTCTTTAAGTTCGGGTGAGCCCGTTTCGTAATTATATATTGAGCTGTATCCGCTTTCGAAAGACAGACGTCCAAAAGCCTCAATATCACCCTTGCGCCACGCCTCTGCACCTGCTTCAACGCGAGCAAACTCGGTGTAATAATGCTCTGCTCGCTTGCGCCAATTTTCAGGCAAGCGGTGTTTATATGCATCGTACACCTCACGAGGAACATAGCGTAATCGGGCATTTTTAAAGCCGTTATCCTCAATGCCTGCATATGCCATAAGGGCGTATGCTGCCGATTTAATCTCATCAACGCGGTTATTAAATGCACTGCCTGCAAGGCTGCGCTCGATTCCGCTAAAGAAAATGGCAATCTTGAAGGGCTTCATAGTATCAGGCTTTACAATGCGCTCGTAACTGCCGTTTGAGGTGTCAAGATAAAGCAAATTGTCCTTTTTGCAAAGCACCTCACAGGATTGGTCAAGGGTGCCGACGTTAACTCCAACGTAGTTAACCTCACTCCACAAGGCTGTTTTTATAATTTCCTCAGCAGAAAGGTACACTCCGTTAACCTCGCAAAGCGCAGTTATAAACGAGATAATAACCGAAGCAGAGGACGAAAGTCCGCCAATTGGCAGATTGCCGTAAATGATGCCTCTGAGTCCTCTGTAAAGGGGTCTTATTTTGCCCAGTGCAATTGCGGCGCCACGCAAATAATCTGCCCAATCGCACTTCTTTTGCTCGGGCACGTTATTGATATTAAAATGCACCTTACCGTCAAAATTTAAGCTGATAAGCTGAACTGAACCGTCATCGGTAGGGGTGTAAGTAAGGTTGATGCCCTTGTCAATGGCAAGGCCCGTTACCTTTCCGTGTTGGTGGTCGCTATGGGCACCCAAGGGACATATTCTGTAAGGGCAAAAGGCGGTCTGAGGCTCTTGCTTGCCGGTGAAAAATCTTGAATACTCTTCAATTAAATTCATAAGTTCACTTCTTTACACTTTGTTTGGACGTTGCTTTTTAAGAATTTTGCTTTTTAAAACATTTATAACATATCGGTATTCTGCAGGGGAAACCAAAGAATTTATTACAAAATAAGCGGGGATTATTACCATACTGAAAAGAATTCCATACAGGAAGAACTGACCGTAATTTGCAATACTCGGCACCACAAATTTTTCTGCAAAAACAACTACTGCAAATATTGCAAAGTTTACAATTACAGGCTTATAGGATTTAAAATAACTCCGCTTTAATATGTGCTTTGTGGTGTAAATTATAATATCGTTTGAACGGTAAAGCAAGGCCGCAACGGTGCCTATAAGCACACCGTAAATTCCAAGCGGCCATACCAATGCAAAGGACACCGCAAGATTTATTGCCGCCTCTGTTATTGTGCGAGGCACCGTTGCCTTTGCATGACCTGCAATATTTATAAGGTTGACCGACACCATTCGCACGCTGCTTAACAACTGTACAAGACAGAACAGCAAAGGTAAGTAGGGCATATCGTAATTGAAATCAAAATCCGCAGTATAAATCAGGATAAAGGGTCTGAAAAGCAAATAGCACACCGATATAACCGAAAAAATAAAGGCAATGTAATAGGTGTTATAGGCATCGTGAAGCTTTATGTATTCATCCCTATCCTCATGAAAGGTAATGCCAAGCATAAACAGAAGAGAGTTGTTAAGGGTGTTGCACAGCTTGTGCAAGGCGTGAATTACAAAATTGTAGGTGGTATATATGCTTGCATAAACTAGACCTTGCTCCCCCGCCATTGATATTACAAGTGTATCCGTATTTGAAAAGATGAGCAAGGAAATCTGATGAATTAAAAATGCGTTTTTCTGCTTAATGGATTCAAAGTCCGGCTTGGCATCAAAGTTGACCCAATAATATTTTTTCTTAAAATAAGCACTGTAAAGGAATAACTGAAACAGGTTAACCGACATATATCCAAGCTGAATAAGAACTATATTGGCGCCCGAATAAATAAGAGCAATCTTAACAGCCGACATAAGCAGCTCGATTATTAGGGTAATGTTTGAGGTAACGTATCCTCTGCCCTCTGCAATAAGCAGTTGCTTGAGGGTTGCCTGAAAATAAAAGTTAACCACGCCTGCAATACCGGCAATAAAGGTAACAAGACCAACGGCGACTTTTACAATCAGCCCTCCGCTAAGTCCCATAAATTCAAAGGGGATTCCCCTTGTGTCAATTAGCATGGGATAAATAAAGGACAGACCTATTACACACAGCAAATAATATAGTGACACCCGTCGGTAATAGATGCGTGTTGCCGACAATACCGAGGATATTCCGTCGCGGTCTTTGCTTGCCACGTGCTTATAAAGTGCCTGCACCGTTGCAGTACCTATTCCGGCCTCCAACAGTGCCACGTAGCCCATAAGCTGTGTAATTGATGAAAACAGTCCGTTTACCGCACTTCCGAATTTCATAACGAAAAAGCGCGGTATAATAAGGCCCAAGGCCATCATCAACAACTGGCTTATTAAGCCGAATATTATGTTTTTAAGGCCTCGCTTAAACTTCATAAAACTTAATCCTTACCTTTTGCAAATCTCACAATAACTAAAACTACCTTTAAAGCATCAAAACAACAGTAAACCACAAAACCGAATAATTACCGTCAAATAGGCTTAGGGTCAACGACCAATATATGAAAAGCATCTTACACAAAAGTATCGTACAATCACGGGTTTGTCTTGTTCGCTGAATGCATTTTATAAGCGAATAGCACATTACGGCAAAAACAAAAACAAATCCAACAAATCCAAATCGAAGCATTACATCAACAAAGCAATTGTGACTTACATTTATTCCCAAAGGATTAACGTGGTTGCCACCGAAAAGCTGATTCAACGCTGGTTGCTCTAATAAATATTCTATATTCAGTCGGGTTATCTCTGTTCTGCCGGTGGTTGCGCTATCATAGTCTCCACCTAGGAATTCTGCTACTTTATTTGAAAGTTTTTCTTGATAATACTCCAGATAATTAACCGCTTCACCCGATGCATTCTCTCCGCCAACTATACCGAGCATCGGGAAAACGGATATAGCAACTGCTGCAACTAATATTATAATCAATAACACAGATAGATTTTTTCTGTCCTTATTCATTATAACCGAGAAAACCAACAGGATTATTACTGCAGCAATCAATCCTGATATTGAAATAGTTGTAATAAGTGAAAAGAACAAAACACTGCAGCTTATTGCTTTAATCCATACGTTCACATATTTAGTACTTATAATTATTGCTATACCAAGGGTAATAAACAATGCCGCTAAATTGGGGTCATTACTTGCAATGCCTATAATACCCATTCTTCCCACATTTACTGAAGAGGTTGTTTTTCGCGCTATTAAACTTACCAGAGTGTTTGTCACAATACCAAAACCAAATGCCAAGAAGAATTTTTCAAAAAGGTTTACATCGGTGTGACTTTCGCAACGCATATAAACCATCCACAAAGTAAAGACAACCATAATGGTTAGTTTTTCGTTTCCCATATAATCTTTAAGGAAAAACACGCTTTGTAACCAATTTATAAGACCTAAAGTCAGCCATGCAAGGTCAGACAGTTTGAAGTTTAGCCTGAGTTTGAAAATAAGCAACCTGAAAATCAGCATATAACCCATCAACGTAAACTGGGTAATACGCCCCATTATTATGGTGCCCATTGCATGAGGGGTAATCAATACTATAGCAACCGGAACATAATAGTAAGGTGTAAACATCAACAACGCCGTAAGCGATGCGATTACAAGGCCTAAATAAGGCTCAAAAGTTGCGCGGTCGTATAGCATAAGAATCTGACACAAATAATATGCCACAATCGCAAAACGAACAAAGACATTGTTTAAGCTTAAATCAACGCCGTTGTTTTGTTCATTATTCAATTGATTATCCTCTATTTGTATAGAGGGTTTGATTCTTTTTGACCTAAGCATTGATAAACCTCCAACAAAAAACACCAGATAACATAAATCTATAAAGATATGTGTTTTGCTTGTTTTAACGCCCTGACAGTAGCATAATGTATACCATTCCCTTAAAACCAAACATTTTATATAACATCCGATACTTCGGTCTGACATATTGACTGTTAAGCAAAAACGACAAAGGTTTTGCAGCCGATATAACAACTGATTTTTCTTTTTTAGCTATTGATTTAAATTTTCTTATGTAGCTAAAATAAGTTATTTCCATCTGTCTGAGCATCGCCTTTCGGAATGTGTCCGAACAATTGCCATCCGTATTTATAAAATCCAACCAACGAGTAATTATTTGAAACACCCCAATAAATCGGGAAGCGCTTATAGTCGTCATTATTGAGCCTTCGCGATTCATTCTGTATAAAGTGTTTACACGGTCGTTTACAGCCAGCTTTCTGGCGGCGCGATATAGGTGCGGCATCATATCAAGGTCTTCGTTCAGCTGACCTAAGCGGAACCAAATGTTATTGTCAATCATCAAACTACGCCTGAAAAGCGTGCGCCACGCACACCATATAGGACGGTCGATGTTGTTTAGCAGTGTAGCAAAGCCGTCTTCACCGTTTTTATCTGCCACATATTCATCTTTTAAAGAAAAGGGTTCAGGGGTAATAGTGCCCGTACCCATATCAAAATTTGCATACTTTGCAATAACAGCGTCAACTTCATCGGTTATTTTAGCGGCAGAGGAGGAAACAGATAACTCATCTGCAAAGCAATCGTCGCCATCCAAATAGTACACAAACTCACCTGTTGCATTCTTAGTGCCGTAATTACGGGCGCCTGACAATCCGCAATTTTCAATGTGATACACTTTAATTCGATTATCCCGCTTTGCATAATCATCGCAAATTCTTCCGCTTGAATCGGTTGAGCCATCATCAACTAAAATTATCTCTAATTCTTTGTAATCCTGTGCCAAAACGCTTTTGATACACTCTTCAACATAGTTCTCAATATTATATACAGGTATTATAACACTAATTAGCACAATATCCCTCTTTTCAAAACTGTTTAAGCACCCGTTTTACTCAACAACTTGATATACTTGTTCCACTATTCCTTGATTATCATAGTTAAAATCATCAAGATACTCGACTATTTGCTGACGCAACTCACAGTCAGATATCATACGCTTAACGCCATCGTAAACTCCTTCGGCACTGTTGGGACAAATAATACCCATTTTGCCGTCAACCACTACCTCGTGAGCAGCGGGATAATCGGTAACCACAATAGGTTTTTTAAGTGCCGCAGCCTCTAAACATACCAAAGAGAAGGATTCGGTAGTAGAAGACACTACAACAAAATCGGCGTTAAATATATATGGATATGGATTTTCCTTATAGCCAACAAAAAAGACATTTTCTGACAAACCCAATTGCTCAACTTTTGTTTTAAACTGGGTGAGCAATGATCCTCCGCCAACTATAACCCATTCAAAATCAATACCCTCTTTTTTTAGTTTTAGAGAAGCATCAATTACACGGTCAAAACCTTTTTCCTGGGCACATCTGCCCACCGAAACTATTAACGGACAGTTCTCTTTAAAACGGTTAACTTTGTAACTGTCACAAAGTTCCAAAGGTGCTGACTGATTAAAGGTATTATAAATGCGAATGCTTCTGTTGGCATCGGCTGCACCACTGTCAATATACTCGCCCATAATACCGTCAGAAACAAAAATCACTTTATCAAAGCAATCATAAACGGCGCGTAACTTTTCGGCTCCGCCGTTGTATTTGGAATGCACCCAGGCAATTTTTCGGGGTGCCTTTATGTATCTTGCAAATTCGCTTGCATCCTTTTCCTGATATGCGATAACACAGTCATACTTGTTATCATAGTTCTTCGCTGCCTGCTTATATGCAATTTCATAACGGGACTGCTTTTGGATTTTTGACTTTGCAACGAAACACAAGCTCTTAATAAAAGCGCCTATTTTGCCCGACTTTAGTAAAACCGAAACCGTTTCGCGACCGGCAAGCAGGACTTTATCTTGAGGCAAAACATTACAAGCATCTTCAAACTGCTTAAGCACGGTACCTTTATTACGGATAAACATCACATCAATATGATAACGCTCTTTATCCATATTGGCAATTAGGTTGAGCAAGGATGTGCGTGTACCGCCGATTTGGGCGGTGGGCAGAACAAAAAGCAAGCGTTTAGCCTTCTTTTCCATCAAACACCTCGTTAATTTCGGTCATATATTTATCAACAACTATTCTGCGGTCAAATTCCCTTTCAACCTTAGCGCGACCCGCAAGACCCATATCCTTGCGGACATCCCAAGGCAAACTTAAGAATTTAAGAATTTTCTCTGTTAAATCATCGGCATCCTTTTGCTTAACAACAAAACCGTTCACACCGTCATCAACGATTTCGCGACATCCGATTCGGTCGGTAGTAATAATCGGGCGGGCAACAGCACCGCTTTCAAGCAATACGTTGCTCATTCCCTCGGGGTAGTAAGTAGGATGAACGGTGCAACAACAACGGGCAATAAAATCACCCACACGGTTGCTATAGCCGTGATAAACGATGCCGGGGGTTTGTGTTGCTTCTGCAAGATATCCCTCGTAGTTTCCGTCACAGCCGCCGACAATATGAAAAACGGCGTCGGGATGATCTTTAAGTACTGCTTTTGCTGCAGTAACATATTCCTCAATGCCCTTTTCCTTTAGCATTCTTCCAATAAAACAAAACTCTTTATCCGTAGGATATTCCATAGGTATATATTTGCTGACATTTACGCCCGAACCCGGAAGCAGCACGGCTTTTTTACCCTTTATGTTATTTTCTTCAAAGAATTGCATATCATATGAGTTCTGGAAAAATATGCAGTGCGCCCGTTTCAAAGAAGCTCGGTAAAGGGTCAAAATAACATTTCTTATTAGTTTTGATGTGTAACCTACTGCAGCAAGTCCTGTTATATTAGCGAAAAACGGAACCTTATAACGATGGCATGCAAACCCTGTATACACATTGGGTTTTATGTTAAATGTAAGCACTAAATCGGGTTTTTCTGCCTTTATTATCTTGCTGTAGCAGAAAAGCAATTTTAAATCGTTAAGAGGATTTTTGCCTCGTCTGCCAACAGAAATATCAACTATTTTAATGCCTTCTGCCTCTAACTCTTCAACATGGTCTTCCTTTTTGCACATAACTACAACCTGATGACCTTTTGAAATTAAAGCCTGCATTATTTCGTTTCTGAGATTGTAAACGTAAGTTGTATCGTTTGCACTAAGTACTATTTTCATAATTCATTTCGCTCCATTTTATAAAATACAGGAATCTATAACGATTACACAAAGAGTTTTTTACAATATTTGGCGGCACCTTTAGTCACGACACTTGTAAACTTCGACATAGTTAGCCACATTATAATCCATCTTTGATTATATCATTTTAAGAAAATAAAATCAAGGGTAAAAAGAAGATTATTCGTTTCAAATTGTGCTGTTTTTGGCATTTTTTGATTTTTTACAATCAATATCAAAAACAACAAACCGCGTGGGCAAACGCCACGCGGTTTGTTATCGCAGTTTTTCGTATTTTCGTCTGGTGGCAAGGCCGCCACGTATATGCCGTTGGGACTTGTTGATTTCAAGCACCTGTTTGGCTTGGCGGTACAGCTGCAAATCTATCTTTTTAAGCCGTTGAGCCACATCTTTATGTACTGTTGATTTTGAAATTTTGAACACCTTGGCGGTTGCGCGCACTGTGGCGCCCGTTTCGATTATGTATTCCGCCAAAAGCACCGCTCTGTCTTCTACACCGTCACGCATACAATCAACTCCTAAAAGGGTTGTTAGATTATATGCCTGAGCTTTGCCGTTTATTCCTTATCAAAAATTGATTCCCACAATGGAATAATTTTTTGTGGCAGGAAGTTGACGGCGTTTGCTTTTGAGTTTTTTGCAAGAGCCTTTTTAAGCTGGTTATCGGTTAAAATATCCACTATTTTTGACGCCATTTCTTCAGTCTTTTCAAAGGGGATAAGATAGCCGTTTTCACCCTGTGTAATAATGGCTTTGGGGCCAACGGGCACATCGTAACTGATAATTGGCAAGCCTACCGCTGAGGCTTCCAGCATAACCATAGGGAAGCATTCGGTAAGGGAGGTCATTGCGAAAAGGTCGCTTTGGAGCATATGCTTCTGCACTTCTTCCTTTGACACCATTCCCGTAAAGGTAATCTTATCTGCCACCCCTAAATCGTTTGCAAGAGCTTTAAGACTGTCCATCTCTTCGCCACCGCCCACAAGAGTGAGGGTTGAATCGGGAATTTGCTTGTTTACAAGGGAAAAGACCTTAATTAAACTTCCGAAATTTTTGACAGGATGCAGCCTGCCTGCCGACACAATGCGGTTGCCCTGCAAGGCGGCATTTTCCTCGGGAATTCCCTCCAAAATATTGGGGATGGTGACAATTTTAATCTTGTTGTTATCCTTAAGCCACTTGGAAAAATTTTCGTATGAGCCCTGACAAATAACCGCCAAATAATCAAGATTTCTGAAGGCTTTTTTGCAACGTTCAATATACTTGGGGCTGTCGTCGTGCAAATGCTCCTGAGTAATGGTAACAACACCTTTTGGAGCGTATTTTGACAGCATTTCTGCATACTCAACACGGGTTGAAAGTACAAAATCGCACTTAAGATTTTTGACGGCTTTTTCCATCAATTTCTTTTTAAGATGAAGAATTTTAAGGGCAACAAAGCCTTGTTTTGCAATCTTAAAAGGGTTCTTTGAGTGAATAGCCTCTGCAATTTCCTGACGGTTGGGGTGGGTATCCATAAGATAGCGCACCTTTACTCTGCCGTCAATTTCATATGCAGGGGGATTATTCATACTGTAGGTGGTTATAAATTCCACCTCATACTTTTCGCAAAGCTGATTTGCCAATGTTATGGTTTGCTTTTCTATTCCGCCGTGTTGCAGGTGGAGCATTAAAATAGCTATCTTTTTTATAACTATCACCTATCTTAAAAGACTTGGTTGTCCTTGTGTTCAAGGGCATAGGGAAAATCGTACAAATATTCAGGCAGTTCTTTAGCAATAATTTCGCACTCGTTAGCGTATTGCTCATTCTTTCTGAACAACTGAGTATTGTTAATTGACCTGTCGGGGTTAAACTTGGTTTTCTTGGCGGTGTGAGTTTTCTCATCCCAGCCTAATTTTTGGAATATGGCAGAGATTGTAGCGTCGTAATTATAAATCAAATCTTCAAATTTAATTCTTACAATCCGCTCACTGTCTGCCGGCTTTTCCATTTGGCGCAAGCTTCTGTAATACTTGCAAAACTCATTTACATCGGTGGGATATGGCACCGGCTCACCCTGTTTTGACCAGTAATATTTGTTGCTGATGAAGACGTCGCGAGGGTCACGCTCCATAACAAAAACGTAGGCGTCATCATCAAAATATTTTTCAAATCTGAACAGGTTGAAGGGAAGCAAAAGCTGGTCAAACAGTATACTTTGCTCCTTGTAGCCTGCCATTTCGAAAAGCTTATAGATATATTCCTTTGCCTTGGTGTAAAAGCGTTTTTCATCGGCAAAGGAAAGGCGCATAGGCGCATATTCAACCACCTTTTTAGGCTTAAATCGATTTAGGGTTGCCATTTTAAGCAATCTGTTAACAATCAGTCTTACAATCATTTTTGGGGTGGCGTTTTCCTGATAATACCAGTAGTAATCACTTTCCACGTCGGTGATGCTTTTGGTAAATTCCTTGGTAGCATCAAAGAAGCCCTCACCAATATTCTGCTTATAGTGACCTACCCACCAATATTTTTTGTCGTAAAGCTGCTTCATTGTTTTTTCAAAGGAATGAAGGGCTTCGTCACTGCGAACGGCATTGTTGCCCATAAGCAGCTTGTCCTCTAAATCAAAAAGTCCGTTGGGGCAGTGCATAAACACGTATTCAAAGGTGCCTCGGCTTACGTCCACACCCTCGATTTCACTCATAATATCGGTTATGGCTGATGAGCCTGAACCCATATATCCCGACGGGATAATTATTCTTTTGGGATTTGCCATTGTTTTCACCCTTTATTTAAGTTTGCTTTTTATTTTCATACAAAGATTGGTCAAAAAGTAAAGTTTACGTCTGTTAAACTGCAAAATCAGTTTTTTGTTAGAGGTAAGGCAAGGCATATATTTGTTATTATAAAGCCCGTCAAAGCCTGACAAGTATTCATCAAGCTTTTGAATTACCGCCCTTTTATCCTTTGCCTTGCTTTGCGCCACGCGGGTAACGGTTGCAACGGCAATATGGTCAACTACCAAAAAGGCAAATTCTTCCCTTGTTTTGTCGTATACTCCCTTTTGCTTGAAATAAGAGATTACATCCTCAAAGGCATCTATAATTTCAAGATTGCGGGCGGCATTGCCGTTATTCATCGTGGAGCCTGCCCGTTGCACGTAGTAAACAAGAGGCTCATCAATATAGGTGATTTTATGGGCATTCAAATAAAGCTTTGGTATAAGGCGCATATCCTCGTACCACACCCTTGTGGCAAAGCTCAGGTCACCGAAAACGGAGCGTCTGAAAAGCTTGCCCCAAGGAGCCACCCGATTAAACAAAATTTGTGGTGACTCAAAAATATTTGTTGTGCCGTTGGTAACGTTGTTGCCCATTTTTGCAATAACCGTTCCGTCCTCTTTAACGTCGTAACAGGCGCAAGCCACAATATCACTGTCGTTGGACTCAGCAGCCGCCGCCAGTTTTTCAATACAGTCGGGGGCAACGTAGTCATCACTGTCCAAAAAGGCAACATATTCGCCCTGCGCCTTTTCCAAACCGAAATTGCGAGCGCCGCCCTGACCGCTGTTTTCAATGGTATAGGCGGTAAAGTTGGGATTGCTTGCAACGTAGCGGTCAATAATTTGTGCCGAATTATCGGTGCTTCCGTCGTTAACAATAACAACCTCTAAATCAGCATAGGTTTGTGACGCCACCGAATCAAGACAGCGGGGAAGAAATTTTTCAACGTTATAAACGGGGATAATTAAACTAATTTTCAAATTCATCAAGCCTTACTTTTAAAAAATTTTGATGCAAAGCCTTTTATCTTTTCAAGAATAAGCAGTGCCGTCTCATTTTTAGTCACAAGCACAAAGGCAACGTATACAATTACGCCACCCAGAAGCTCTGCCAAAAGCTTAACCACCACGCCGGTCGGCAACAAGGCAATCAGACGAACTGCGCCGTACATTACAAGGGAGCCGAGAATTGCGCTCAAATTATCCTTTAGAAGCTTGGGCAGGTCGAACATATCCCTTAAATTCCAATATGACACGGCAAAAACGGTACATTCGGCAATAAGACAGGCAATACAGGCGCCGTAGGTCTGGAAGAAGGGAATAAGCACCATATTACTTGCTATGCTAACCATTGCGCCTGCTGTTGTGGCAAGGGTGTATATCTTTTCTTTGCCGAGAGGCAGAAGCATCTGCACGCCCATAAGACTGTTCATTGATACGATAAACACAAGCACGCTGAGTATCTTTAAAACGGGAGCAACCTCTAAATACTCACTGCCTAAAAAGAAGGGAATAAAGTCGTCTGCCACGCCTAATATGCCAAACATGGCGGGCAATGCGATAAACCAAGTAAAACTGATAGACTTGTGCACGTAGGCGCGGATTCCCTCTTTATCATTGCTTTGGGAAAGATTGGCAACGCGAGCCATCATAACGTAGCCTACCGACTGCAAAACCCCCGTAATCATTCGGGCAATACGTTGACCCTGGTCGTATATACCAACGTTGTCGGTGTTGGTCATCCAACCAAGCATACTGCGGTCAATAAGGGCGTATATATAGTTCATCGCCTGAGGAATAAGCAGGAAAAAGCTAGGCTTAAGATGCTCAAAAGGCTTTAAGATTTTGCCTTTTCTAAGGTCGACGTACTGAGGCAGATAGTAAATCATTATAAGGTTGCCCACAAGGGTGCTAAGCACTGCCATAAGCACGTACCAAGGCAAATCTGCAGGGGTGCGTATAAAGGTGAAAAGGCAAACCACAAAAATGAATTTTACAACAAGATTGCGCAGCGTTACCTTTTTAAAATCCTCTACACCCTGATAAAACCAAGTTATATCAATGCCGTTGGCAACAATATTTATAATGTGAATGCGGTAAATATAGGCATTCTCGTTATTGATACAAAGCGCAGGGATATAAACCGCAAGAGTGACCGCCGTAAGCACCAATCTTAACAAAATCAGGCCCTTGGTTACACGTGCAAGCTCTTCCTCATCGTCACGAACGTAGGCTACCTTGCGTATGCCGTAAAGGGACGTGCCAAGAGCGCCTAAAATAATAAAATAGGTTACTATGCTTTCGGTAAAGGAATGTATGCCGTTGGCGTGCAATCCCAAAGTCCTTGCCATATAAGGTGTTGTAATAACGGGCAACACCGTAACAAGAACCTGATAAAGCATATTAAAAAATACGTTTTCGGTTACACTTCTTTTTTTCATTTTTAACCTTCTGTCTTTTTCTTAAATAAAGGCTCGGTTCGGCAATAAATAAGAAGCAGAACTATTCCCAAATAAATTGCCACGTTGGGTCGCCTTAGCAAATAGCCTGAATAAATAGCCGATATAATCTGCAAGCCTAAAGCCACCAGCACAATAAAGTTAAACAGATTAAAGCTGCCTTTAAAATCGGTTACAAGCTGCTTTATCAGTCGGGCAATAAAATATGCCATAAGCAGCAAAAACAGTGCCGCGCCAATATATCCGTAATAATACAAAATTGCAGGCGGGTCGTTTTCAAGGTCAAAATTATCGTCCTTGTGTTGCATTTTTGTGTATTCAAAGCCAACCAAACGGGTGGCAAAATCCGACTCATCCCATACAAGACGGGCATATATCAGTTTTTTAAGACGCATATCCGACAAGCCGTAGGAATTAAGGTTTTCGCCATATGCATCAAGCACCTTGTCAGGCCCAAAGCGGTCAACAAGATTGGGGTTAATATAGTCTAAATAGAAATATTTGCCCTTTAACTCCTCTTCATCCTCTTTGTCCTTGTCTTCCTTATCCTCCTCCATCAGTTTATCAAGAGCAGCCTGCTCCTCTAACCGATTGCTTTGAGCGGTACTGTCGATAATCTGGCGGGGGGAGTAATTATAGCACAAAAGGGATGCCGCAATCAGAAGCACTGCCATTGCGCACTTATAAATCTGGAAACGATTACGCTTTTCCTTAATGAAGACAAGCTCAACAAAACAAAATCCTGCCACTGCACCGAAGGATGCAAGCATTGCCCCAAAGGTAGCCTTGGTGCCGTTAAGAGTGTACATATAAATCAAAGGCAACATTGTAAGCGGAAAATAATACTTGCAGTATTTTATTGCAAAACACAGCCCAAAAGGAATAAGGCTTGACAAAATTATGCTTTGAGCATTAGGAATAACATACCAGCCTGTCCATCCCATCTGGAACATTGGATAGGTGCAGTTGCCGCTATTAAGCGCATAGGACAGATAAAATGCAACCACGCTTGTAATCACATTTATAATAAGGCCTGTCGAAATCTGCTTTAACAAAGATGCCTTTTCATAAAGAAACATAAAGCAGAAAAGTAAAATTGGCATATGAGCAACCAACAGCATATATTTTACGTCGCTGAATACACCTGCAAAGCCGTCTCGCAGGGTGTTAAGCACGTGCAATGCGCAAAAGCCGACAATCACCGACATTACCGCAATGAATTTTTTGCGTTCTTTGGTGAAAAACAACACGTAAAGGGGTAACGCCACTGTGACAGCAAGGCGGAAATATCCTGCCAGTGATACGGCAGAATCGCTTTGAAAATATGCCAAAATATCTAAAAAGGGCTGTAACGTTAAAAATATGAGAAGCATATTGTTTTTAACAAAATCAATAACTTTTTTCATTTTTACTCTCCTTTTTTAATATCCCTTGCTCTTTGCCTTAATACTTAAAATCAACTTAGACAAGCCCGACAGTCCCGCATAATTAAGCAGTGCAATAATCTTGCGGTTTTTTGCCATTTGGGCGAAAACTGCATCCTTATAAAATTTGGGGTAGCGTTTTTTTACCTCGCTGACCATTTGTTTAATTATCTTGTTTTTATTTTTGTTCTTTTGGGCTTTCAGACGGTTGACGGTGGTAATAAGCAGGTGGTCAAGATACAAATACTCCAGCACGTCCTTATATTTTTCCGTCATTCCCTTTTCTTCAACGTATCGGGTCAGGTTGCCAAGCACCGTTAACATATCAAGATTTTTTTCGGCGTTGTTGTTGGTCATTGTGGAAACTTCACGGCAGTGGCAGTGATAAAAGCTTTTGTGTATTACACTGATTTTTTCGGTAAGCATCAAATTTTTGGTGGTAAACTCAAAATCCTCATACCACAAGCCCTCAGGAAAGCGTATATCCCCCACAAAATCCCGCCTGAAAATTTTGTTGCAGGCAGAGGGAGTTACCGCAAACTTGCTTTCAAACTGTGAGGCGTGATGATAGACGTCGTAGGTGGGATAGTGGTCGGTGGTATCGCAAATAACGATATCCGCATCCTCCCCCTTTGCCTTTTCATACATTTCGGTATACATTTCGGCATCCACCCAGTCGTCACTGTCAACAAAGCCAAGATACTCGCCCTGCGCATACTGAAGGGCAAGGTTTCTTGCCGATGCCTGACCGCCGTTTTCCTTGAAAAATCCCTTTACCTTTTGAGGATATTTTTCCTCGTATTCTTTGATAATTTGGTCTGAGCCGTCGGTAGAACCGTCGTCAACCACCAAAATCTCTATATCTTCAAGGGTCTGACCCACCAAGGAGTCAAGACACTGGTGTAAATAATCTTTTGTGTTATAAACAGGAATTATTACACTAACCTTCATTTTATTCACCTGCTTTACATAATTATACATAGTGAGTATATCATAAAAGCATTTTTATAGCAAGTCTATTTTGGTTTTATGTTAACAAACGGATACAATTTTGTAACCCTCCCCTTTTTTTGACTAATTTTTGTTGCGAAAATTTGTTTGCGGTGGTATTATTTATTTGTAAGATTGGGTGCCTACCGCCCATATCAATTGTTAAGGAGGATTAGTTATGAAGAAAAGCAAGTTTTTAGCGGTTATTATAACTGTAGTTGCTCTTGTTTGTACGTTCACTCTTTTTGCATCTGCAGAGGAGCCTGTTCAAGAAGGCTTTGTCTACGATGCAGAGGGCGGATACTACGTATTTTATGATTGGGGCAACATAGTAACCGACCGCGAAATTTGGGTTGATCAATACAGAGCAACCTTCCGCTTTGACCAAGAGGGCAGAATGCTTAACGAAGAGTGGTATCTTGCCGATGACGGCAGCTGGTACTACTACAAGGCGGGCGGCTACCGTGCCGAGAGCGAGTCACTCCAAATCGGCGGTGTCTACTACGCATTCAATAACGAAGGCGTAATGGTTGACGGCAAGGATGAAGAAATTTATCTTATAGACAAAGACCAGTGGGTGTTTGTTCGCGCCAAAGCAGGCGGTCCTATCTACGTAAACGAGTGGTATCTTGACCAAAACGGCACCTGGTACTACTACGGTGAAAACGGATACACCACCGAAGGCTTAATGGAATACGGCGGCAACTACTATTACATTGGCTATCGCGGTGAAATGTATGCCGACGGTGAATATAATGTTTATGATGAAGCTACTGATAAGTGGGTTTGGTACCGCATAAAGCCCAACGGTGTGCTTTATCGCAACGAGTGGTTTGAAAACGACTATTACTACACCGACGACTGCAAAGCCGCACAGGGCTTCTTGGTTGTTGACGGTATCGGCCGTTACTTTAGCGAAAGCGGTTGGAAGATGTACGGCGGCTCGTACTTTGACGAAGCAGCAGGCTGCACCTACGTAGTTACCTACAACGGCGTTGCCGCTAAGCTTAACGCAAACGGTTGGACCTTGGTAGGCAAGGATTACTACTATTGCGAAGATGGTCAGATGTTTACCGACGGCATCTATGAAATAGGCAATGCAAGCTACTATTTCTACGGTGACGGCATTATGCTTCAGAACGATTATGTTTATGATTACGAAAACAATGCCCGCTACCGTGCAGGTGCAAGCGGTGCTCTTTACCGTAACCAGTGGGCTCTTTCCGATGAATACGGTTGGGGCTACGACAGATGGGAATACTACGGCGACGATTTCAAAGGCTATGAAGACGGTATTTATACCATCGGCGCAGCACAGTATATGTTCAGAAACTATATCGCCCTTTCTGACGAGCTTATAGCCTACGACGGTATTGATGGCGTTTATGTTGCAGATAAGAGCTGTGCTCTTACCAAACACAGCAACGGTTGGCTCCTCTTTGACGACACCTGGTATTATGTTGAAAATGACTGCTTGGTCAAAAATGGCATAAAGCAAATCGGCGATTTCAAGTACGGCTTCGACTATGAAGGCAGAATGTACAGCAACCAATACTTTGAGGTTGAATATTACAACGAATTAGGCGACTATTACGAATTCTGCTACTATCTTGCAGGCGAAAGCGGTGCAGTTGTTGAAACTCCCGGTTGGGTTGTTGCAGGTCAGTATTACTACTACATAAATGAGGACGGCACTCTTTACACAGGTGAATTGGATATTAACGGCACCGTTTACTGTCTCTATCCCCAAATGAACGCCGCTTCTATTGATTACATTTATGAGTATGACGAAGAAAATGGAACAGATAGCTTCTATCTTTATGCCGTTCTTCCCAATGGCACTTATCAAAAGATAACCGCTTCAGGCTACTATGCAACACCTTACGGCAAGCTGCTTGTTGAAAACGGCAAGATTTATCAGGGCTGGAAGCAGACAGCAAACGGTGCTTGGTTCTACTTTGACCTTGAGCTTGTTGCAGGCAGAGATGCCTATATTGACGATAATATGTACTATTTTGACCATTCGGGCAAAATGGCAGCAGGCGGCTGGATTGATTGCGGCGACACCTTCAAGTATGCCGATGAATACGGCAGATTGGCAACAGGTTTCACTAATATTAACGGCACCGATTATATCTTTGATATGACCGACTTGGTTCGCAACAGCTTATATTACAACGAAGACGGTTTCTGGTATGTTACCGATGAAACCGGCAGGGCATACAAGATTGGTAAAGAGGGTTGGAATCAAATTAACGATGAGTGGTACTACATTCAGGATGGCAACCTTTGCCGAGGCGAGACCTACTTGATTGAAAACGATGAAGAGGTTGTTTATTTATTCAATTATGAAACCGGCAAATTGATGACCAACCACTACGACGGCTCTTACTATTATGATGAGAACGGCCGCCGCTTTGAAGACGGTTGGGTATATCACAACGGCGGTTGGAGATATTTTGACCCCTACGAGTACTGGTGGGGACTTTACACCATTAACGGAATTAACTACTTCTTTGAATACGGCATTATGCTTGCAGATACCACCTATTACGATTTCTCTAGCCAAACCGTTTATGTTATTGATGCTTACGGCATAGTTGTAAATGAGTTTGATATGGCTGACGGCTTTAGCTACGGAAACGGCAACGCATGGCTCCTTAAGAATGGCATCGGTTATACCGGTTGGTATGGCGATTGCTACTTCAGAGACGGTGTTATGCTGATTAACCAACTTGAAAAGGTTGACGGCAAAATTTACTACTTCACTCCCAAAGGCACCTATTTGCGTGGTTGGTATCAGGATGTTGACGGCGAATGGATATATGCCGACCAAAGCGGCGCAGTTGTTACAAATCAGTGGATTCAATCAGGCAGCGCTTGGTACTATGCAGGTGTATATGGCTGGTGCCTTAACGACGGCGTTGAATATATTGAAGCCGAAGACAGATATGCTTTGTTTAATGAAAACAGCGTATACGTAAAATATATTGATTTGGATCCCGAGCTTCCCACAGGCACCGCTAACACATGGAGCTATAAGGATGGCTTCTGGTACTACTTCACCTCAACGGGTGTTGCTGCAAACAGCGATTTCCTTTATATCGGCAACGCTTGGTATTACTTCGACTACCAGGGCAAAATGTATGCCGACAGATTTGACTTCAACGGCTTCTACTATCAGGCATCAGGCGCTCGTCTTGAGGCAACCTGCGAATGGAAGCTTATCAACGGCAAGTGGCTCTATTTTGGCGCTGACGGCAGTGTAGATACAGGTTGGCTGCTTCTTAACGGCACAAAATACTTCATTGCAGACAAATGGGGCTATTCCGAATTGAACGGCGAAGAAGAGTTTGATTACGAAATGTATACCGGCTTCCGTCTTATTGACGGTAAGGTATATCAGTTCTCTGCCGCAGGTGCTTGCTTTGGCGAGTATACCACTAACGGCTGGGTTCAGTTGTACGACGGCAGCTTTGCTTATATCAAAGACGGCAAGCTGTTGACCGATGGCGTTTACAACATCAACGGCACCGACTACTGCTTCGATTATGATGGCTATATGGTGGTAAACAATTACTACTACGTCGAATCAACCGGCAAGTGCGTTTATGCTTCTGCATCAGGTGCTTTGTTGGGCATCGGCTGGCACAACACCGCAGAAGGCTGGGTTTACGTTGATGCTCAGGACGGCGTGCTAACAAACGGTGTTTACCTTATCAACAACGGCCTTTACTTCTTCAACCACGGTTACTGGGTTTCATAATTCATAACTGAATAATTTCAGCACGGGTATTGGTGAAAACCAATGCCCGTGCTTTTTTCTTGTCAGTTTTGTAACTTTTTTCTTTTTTTGCCAAATTTGGTTGCAAACACCATCTTCAAGTGTTATATTGGTTTTAGTTGTTGGTCTATTGGCAACAAATAAAATTAAGGAGAAAAAACGATGAAGAAAAGCAAACTTTTAGCAGTTATTATAACTGTGCTTGCTACTGTTTGTATGTTCACTCTTTTTGCATCTGCCGAAGAGCCTGTTCAAGATGGCTTTGTGTATAATGCAGAAGGTGGATACTATGAATATTACGAGTACGGTTATAAAGTAGTCGACTGCGAAATCTGGATATCTGAGTACAACGCCAACTTCCGTTTCGACGAAGAGGGCAGAATGTTAGACGATGAGTGGTACCAAGATGAAGAGGGTAATAAATACTATTATTTGCCAGGTGGCTACCGTGCAGATAATGACAGAGTATTTGTTATTGATGGCAAGCATTATGCCTTTAACCATAACGGTGTACTGTATCGCGATTGCATTTGCAGAATTTATTCTAATGAGTTAGACGGCTACTCCTGGGGCCGCGCCAGAGAGGACGGCACTTTGTATGTAGACCAGTGGTACCTTGATGAAGAAACAAATGAGTGGTACTATTACGGTGCCAACGGTACCTCTCCCAAAGGAGTTACCTATATCGGCGGTAACCCCTACTACATCGGTTACGAAGGCAGAATGGATACAGGAACCTTCTCTGTAACTGTCGGTAATGACGAAAAGCTCTATGTATACCGCACAAAAGAAAACGGCGTGCTTTTCCGCAACGAGTGGGACGGTAACGGCTTTGCCAAGTGGTACTACACCGACGATTGCTCCGCTGCTCAAGGTTATATGTTTGTTGACGGCGCATACCATCTTTTCAGTGAATACGGTTTTCTTTACACCTACACTGTTGAAAAGGACTTTTTGACAGGTATTTCTTACACCTGCGACCAAAACGGTATCGCAAAGCCTCTTAATGTAAACGGTTGGTCATATGTAGATAACACCTATTATTATTGTGAAAACGGCGATGCATATAAAGACGGCGTTTATAAGATTGGCGATGCATATTATTTCTTCCAGTTCCACGGAAAAATGCTTCAAAATGAAATTTTTTACGGCTCAGTTGAATCTGTAGTTGTTCAGTACAGAGCAAAGGAGAGCGGCGCTCTTTATCAAAACGAGTGGTACTCTGAAATAACCAATAACGGCCCAGGCACAGAAAGTTATTTGCACAAAGAATATTACGGCGAAGACTTTAACGGCTGTCGTGACGGTTTTCATACCATTGACGGTGACCTGTACTACTTTATTTCAAACGGTGTAAATTCTAATCATTTACTCGACTACTTCGATGATGCAGTTTATGTAACTGACGCCGACTGCAAACTTGTAAAATACAACAACTGCTGGATTCTCAACAATGGCAACTGGTACTATGTTGAAAACAACAAGTTGATTAAAAACAACGTTAAGGAAGTTGGCGGTGTTTTGTACGGCTTTGACTTTAAAGGCGTTATGTATGAAAACTGCATCGTTGAAATTTACGACCGTTCTTCATCAACCCGTGGTTCTAAATACTACATCGCCACTAAGGGCGGTGCCATTGTAACCACTCCCGGTTGGACTGTATTTGACGGAAAATACTATTATGTTACCGAGGACGGTTCACTTTATCAAGGCGAGTTGACACTGGGTAACACTACCTATTATCTTGACCCCGCAATGATTGAGGGAACATACGGTGCAGAGCAAATTTATAACGACGCAACCGATGATTACGACTATAAACTTTATCTTGTTTTGCCAAACGGTGTTAAGCAGCCCATTACCGCAGAGGGTTATTACAACACTCAGGACGGTAGAGTGCTTGTTGAAAACGGCAAACTTTATCAGGGTTGGAAGCAGATTAACGGATATTGGTACTATCTAAATCCTGCCTTTACTGAGGGTCAGGCACGCTACATTGACGGCTCATATTACTATTTTGACAACACCGGCAAAATGGTTGCTAACGGTTGGCACTACCGCGGCAACAGTTATATTTATGCCAATGAGTACGGCCGCCTTACAACAGGTGCTGCCGAAATTGGCGGCATTTTGTACGGCTTTAACAGCAACGGTACATTGGTCACCGACGGTTACTTCTATTTTGACGATGAAATTTATGTTACCGACGCAAACGGCAGAGCATATTTGCTTGAAAACGACGGTTGGAATCTTGTTAACGGATATTGGTACTTCGTAAAAGAGTACGACGACGGCTACGACTCTTTCAAGGAACTTGCCACCGACTATATGTACTTAGTAGAAAACGACAAAGAGGTTGTTTACTCATTCAGTTGGGATAGCGGTCGCATGAATACCAACCACTATGACGGCGATAGTTATTTCGGAGCAGACGGACGCCGTGTAACAAACTCATGGCTTCTCACCGAAAAGGGTTGGATGTACTTTGACCCCTATCAGTATTGGAGCGGTTGCTACAACATAGACGGCGTTGACTATTACTTTGACAACGGCGTAATGCAAACAAACGGCACCTTCTACGATATTTACGGCAGTTACTGCTATGTTGTTGATGCATCAGGTGTTGTAACATCATCCTTCCCTGTTTCCGACGGCATCCATTATAGCGGCGACACCGCATATATGTATAAAAACGGCGAGTTGTACGACGGTTGGTACGGCGAATACTATTTTGACGACGGCTATATGGCTATCGACACATCTATTGAATACAACGGAAACTTGTATTACCTTGACGGTCACGGCAAATATATCCGCGGTTGGTACAAGAGTGGTGACGCTTGGATTTATGCCGACCAGAGCGGCGCCGTTGTCACAAATCAGTGGATTCAGTCAGGTTCATCCTGGTACTATGCCAGCGAATACGGTTGGATGTACTACGGCGGCGTATTCTACATTGAGGCTGAAGATAAATATGCCAAGTTTGATAAGAACGGCATTTATCAGGGCTATGTTGACTACCGTGTTCCCACAGGCACACCTTACTCTTGGGAGTATCGTGATGGCAACTGGTACTACTACACATCCACCGGCGTTGCCGCCTACAGTTGCGAAATGCTGCTTGGCAACATCTGGTATGCCTTTGACTATGAAGGCAAAATGATTGCTGATAACTTCTACAATCAGCACTACTATCAGGCATCGGGTGCCAGACTTGAAGCATCTTACCAGTGGGCACTTATCAATAACAAGTGGGTTTACTTCGGTTCAGACAGCAAGGTTAAATCAGGCTGGATTAACCTTAACGGTACAAGATATTACATTGATTACTATATCGAGAGTGATAATAATTACACCAACTATATTTACGAAATGGTTGCAGGCTATGCTTTGATTAACAATGAAGTTTACCGTTTCTCTGCCTCAGGCGCTTATGAAGGCAAGCACACCACTGACGGTTGGGTTCAACTTTACAACGGTAATTTCGCTTACATCAAAGACGGCGAGGCGCTCACAGAAGGTGTTTACAACATCAACGGCACCAACTACGCCTTCGATTCAGACGGCGAAATGTTAGCAGACGGCGGCAACTATATTGAAGGTTTCGGATTTGTATACGCCACTGCCTCGGGCGCACTTTACACTCCCGGCTGGCACAACACCGCTAACGGTTGGATTTATGTAAAATCCAACGGCAGAGCCTGTGAAAGCGGCGTTTGCCTTATCAACGGTGTTCAGTACTTCTTTAGCGCAGGCTACTGGGTTCCGTAATAACTGAATAATTTCGGCACGGGTGTTGGTGAAAACCAATGCCCGTGCTTTTTTCTTGACTTTTTAGAATAGTGTGTTATAATATGTTCATAAAATGTTGAGGCGGTGATTTCGTGAACAAGCAAGAGTTCGATTTGCTCATAACCCTAAAAAAGAGTACCTTTGTCAATCAGCGTGCTTTAGCAAAGGATAGCGGCTACTCTTTGGGGCTTGTTAACTCTGCCCTGAAAAACTTGGTGGAGGCAGGCTATCTGACGGCAGATTATACCCTTTCAAAAAAGGCGTTGGCACTTTTTGAGGCAAACACTCCCAAACGGGCAGTCATTCTTGCGGCAGGAAGCGGAATCAGAATGGTGCCTATCAACACCGAAACTCCCAAAGCCCTTTTGCAAGTTAAGGGTGAGGTGCTTATTGAACGGCAAATCCGCCAACTTAACGAGGCGGGGGTTACCGATATTGCAGTGGTTGTTGGCTTTTTAAAGGAAAAGTTTGAGTATCTGATTGATAAATTCGGCGTTGACCTTGTTTACAACGGTGAATATTACACAAAAAACAATCTCCACTCCTTGTTTCTCGTTAAAAACCGACTTGCCAAATGCTATATCGTACCTTGCGATTTGTGGTGCAGTGAAAATCCTTTCAGCAAGGATGAGCTTTACTCTTGGTATGCCGTCACCGACGAAATGACTCAAAAGAGCGACGTTTTTGCCAACCGCAAGGGTCAGCTTGCCAAGGTAGCCTATAATCAGCAGGGCAACCGTATGTTTGGCATCTGCTATCTTGACGGCAAAATGGGTGAAACGGTGGCAAAACGTCTGACCGATATGGAGCATGATATTAAGTACAGCCACTCTTTTTGGGAGGAGGCAGTGTACGAAGGCAAAAAGATGCTTCCCTTTGCTAAGGTTTTGTCTGCCGAGAGCAATTTTGAGATTAACACCTATGAGCAACTGCGGGATATTGACAGTGACTCTTTGCAACTGAAATCGGAAAAAATCGAAATTATAGCAAAGGCTATGGATTGCTCCCCCGATGAAATTGTTGATATAAAAATTCAGAAAAAGGGTATGACCAACCGCTCGTTCCTTTTCACTCTGCGTGGCAAAAGATATATTATGCGAGTGCCCGGTGAGGGTACCGACAATCTTATAAACCGCAAGGAAGAGGCAGAGGTTTACAAGGTTATTTGGGATAAAAAGATATGTGACGACGTTATTTATATCAACGCCGAAAACGGATATAAAATCACCGCATTTTTAGATAACGCCCGTGTGTGCGATGCCGAAAATGATGATGATTTGCGCCGCTGTATGAAACGGCTTCGTGACTTTCACAATATGAAGCTAAAGGTTAGCCATACCTTTGATATTTTTGAGAAAATCAATTTTTATGAGTCCCTTTGGTTAAGCGAGCAGTCACAATATATTGACTACGGGCAAACCAAGGCAAAGGTTTTTTCTCTTAAAGGCTTTGTGGACCGATATAAGCAGGAATACAGTCTTACTCACATTGACGCGGTGCCCGACAACTTCCTATTCTGCACCGACAGTGAGGGTAAAGAGGACATTCGCCTGATTGACTGGGAATATTCCGCCATGCAAGACCCCCACGTTGATATTGCAATGTTTATTATCTATTCAATGTATGACCGCGAAGGAGCGGATAATCTGATTGACACCTATTTCACCGAGGGGTGCGACACTATTACCCGTATTAAGATTTACTGCTATATTTCTATGTGCGGTCTGCTTTGGAGTAACTGGTGCGAATACAAGCGTGATTTAGGCGTGGAATTCGGTGAATACTCCTTAAAGCAATACCGCTTTGCCAAGGAATATTACACCCTTGCAACCGAACTGATTAAAAAGGAGGGGTTAGATGCACAAGGTTAAGCGTGCCATAATTATGGCGGCAGGCACAGGCACAAGAATGCAGCCTGTCACTTTAGAAACCCCTAAACCTATGATTGAGGTTAACGGCAAGCGGATGATTGACACCGTAATTGATGCTTTGCACCAAAACTCAATTACCGAAATTTACGTGGTGGTGGGCTATCTTAAAGAGAAATTTGCTCCCCTCACCCAAAAGTATGAGGGAGTCACCCTTATCGAAAACCCCTATTACGACACCTGCAACAACATTTCTTCTCTTTACGTTGCAAGGGAGCATTTAAAGGACGTTATCATCCTTGACGGTGACCAGATTATATATAACCCCGAAATCTTAGACCCCAACTTTGAACGGTCAGGCTACAATGCCATCTGGACCGACAGTCACACTGACGAATGGGTGCTTACGGTGGAAAAGGACATCGTCACCAAGTGCAGTCGCACAGGCGGTGAAAAAGGGTGGCAGCTTTTCAGCGTTTCCCGTTGGAGTGAGGAGGACGGTATCCGTCTTAAAGGGCATCTTGAGGCGGAATTTGAGCAAAAGCAAAATCGTGGGATTTATTGGGACGACGTGGCTCTTTTCTGCTATCCCAGCCAGTACGAATTAGGCATCCGCCCTATGAATCAGGGCGACATTCTTGAAATTGACGCCATCGGTGAATTGGCACAGGTGGACGACAAATACAAAGCTTATATTTAGGAGGACCAAAATGAATAAAAAGCTTAACCAAAAGGGCAAAATCGATTGGATGATTACACTTGTTCCCCTTGCACTTGTTGTGGGGCTGAGCATCCTTTTCTTTGTGTTGCCCGAGCAGTCTAACGTTGTTATCAGTCAGGTAAGAAGCTTGCTTGGTGACACTATGGGTGTTTATTACCTTATAATCGGATTGGGCGTTTTCCTTGTGTCAATGTTTATTGCCTGCTCAAAGTACGGCAATATCGTACTTGGCGGACAGGATGAAAAGCCCAAATACTCCTTCTTGGCTTGGGGTTCAATGATGTTTACCGCAGGTCTTGCGGCAGATATTCTGTTTTACTCCTTCTCTGAATGGGTACTTTATGCCACCGACCCACACATTGCACAGCTTGGCTCTATTCAAGAGTGGGCAGGCGTATTTCCCCTTTTCCACTGGAGCCTTATTCCTTGGGGCTTTTACCTTGTGCTTGCCGTTGCCTTTGGCTTTATGCTTCACGTTCGCAACAAGGACAGACAGAAGTATTCAGAGGCTTGCCGTCCTATTTTAGGCAAGCATACCGACGGTATTTTAGGCAGACTGATTGATCTGCTTGCCGTTTTTGCATTGCTTGCAGGCACTGCTACCACCTTTAGCCTTGCCACTCCCCTTATGGCTAATATTATTGCCGAGCTTTTCGGTCTTACCGTCAATACAACCCTTATTAACATAATCATTCTGATTGTTACCTGCGTTGTTTACACCTATTCACTGCTTCACGGCTTTAAGGGTATCGGTATTCTTGCAAAGGCTTGCATTTTCCTTTTCTTCGGTCTGCTTGCCTACGTGCTTATTTTCGGCGGTCAGGCTCGCTATATTATTGAAACAGGCGTTGAATCACTGGGTAAAATGGTTAACGAGTTCTTTAGTCTGTCAACCTACAGCGACCCTCAGCGTACCGAGGCATCATTCCCTCAGAATTGGACCATTTTCTATTGGGCATACTGGATGGTATGGTGTGTTGCCGCTCCCTTCTTTATCGGCACCATTTCAAGAGGCCGCACCGTCCGTCAGACCATTTTGGGCGGCTACGGATTCGGTGTTGGCTCAACCATTCTGAGCTTTGTTATCCTTGGCAACTATTCTATGGGCTTGCAGACATCAGGCAAAGCCGACTTTATTGCCAAGTATACCGAGACGGGCGACCTTTACGGTATGATTATTGATATGATTAAAACCTTACCTCTTGCTCCCGTTGTGCTTGTAATCGTGCTTGTTACCATGATGCTCTTTTACGCTACATCCTTTGACTCAATTGCACTTATCGGCGCTTGCTACAGTTACCGCAAGTTAGGCTCAAGCGAAATGCCTAACAAGATGATTCAGTTTATGTGGTGCATACTGCTTATAGTTTTGCCAATCGCTCTGCTTTTCTCTGACAGTTCAATGGCTAATTTGCAGTCGGTAAGTATTATTGCCGCCTTCCCCATTGGCATTGTAATTGTGCTTATTGTGGCAAGCTTTATGAAGGATGCCAACAAGTTTATGAAAGAGATAAAGGCTCCTGCAAAAACCGAAAGCACAGAAGAATAACTTAAAAAATAACACAGGCTATGTACTCCATAGCCTGTGTTTTGTTATATCTGTTCTATTATAGGTGCCGTCATAATTCCCAATGGGCGCAGACGATAGGACTCAGTCCAGTTATCACTTGTGCGCCAAATATTCGGACCTATCCAACGCTCTGATTGATCACCTGCGTGCAGGTGACCGAAAGCGTTGAATCGGTTGCCAAGCAGTGTCAGTGTCAAAATATGCTCACCCTCGCTAACGGGTACTGTGCAATTATAGGGGGGATAGATTACTGCCGCTTCACTTTGGTCAACGGCAACCTTAACCGCCGCACCCACATAATGAGGCACTGTAATTTTAAGGGCGCCCGACTTGGTTTTAACGGGGATTTTGTAGGTTACGTTGCCTGTGTAGTGAGCAAGCCCCTGACGGACGATATCGTCAAAGCCCAGTTTTTCGGGCTTTGCAACTATCCTACGGTGCTCGCCCTGAACGGTTACACCGAAATCTCCCAACAGATAGCACCACTCAACGTTGGTTCGTTTACCAAAGGGCAACTCTGCCTCAATAATATTTTCGCCCTTTTGGAGCGCGCCGATTGGCACTGTTCCAATGGATTTGTCAACAAACCAACCATCAGGCTTTGCTGTAATCTGCTTGCCGTTTATCCAAATTTTTGCAATATCGGCGTCTTCAAGAGCCAGTTTTACACCATCAATTTCAATATCACTTGTCACCTTAAAGCGTAAGCTTACACTGTGTTCGGGGCGAGGCTCCTCAACCGTCCAGGGCTGTGCAAAGTTATCCTGACGGGTAGGCCAATTCAGTTCAACGCGCAGGTCGTTATCAGCGAAAAGCAGCTCTTTTTCAGGGCGATATGCCTGACCGTCAAGAGATACCTCTGCTTTATCAAGAAGCAATGCGTTAGGCTCGTCAAGCTCATACTCAACAAGAGCAGAAACCGACAGCTTTTCACCCTCTGTATTCACTGCTTCTGCCTCTGACAGAACTTTTTCCGTCGTCAGCTTAAGCAGCAGTGAATCATAGCTGTAAAGGGTAGCGTCAATATGGGTATAGCCCTTTTCGGCAGTTGACGAGGCAGGCTTTATAGCTCCCGTCTGCGTATCATAAATCAACGCGCCGTATTCACCCTTTACAGTAATTCTGATGGGCTCAGGCACCACCTTATCCTTACATTCGGCACTTCTTGAATGGGCAATAAAGAGCCATTTATCCTCTCCGTCCTGCCTCAACTGATGAATGAGATTATCGGTGCGGATGCCGTCGGGACGGCGAATATCAACAATGCGTTCTGCCTCAAGGGCGTCAAAAACAGCTTCACGGGCAAAGGGAACGGTCTGACTCTCTTGCCAAAGAGCCTCGCCGCGAGCGTCAGGCACACCGTCGATATATTTGGGGGCATTGCCTATAAATATAAGCTTGCCGCCCTGCTCCTTAAATGCTTTGAGCCGCTCATATGTGGTGCCGCGCAAAATCTCGCAGTCAGGCACCAAAATGGTGTCGTATTCCATCTTGCCCACCTTAAGAGGTGCGCTGCCTCCTTCACACAGGTCAGGAAGCAAAGATTCACTGATAAAATCAAAGTCAAGCATACCCTCGATAAGCCAACGGGTAAGGTTAAGAAAATGCTCGTTTATCTGTCCGCGCTTGCCGCCTGTTTGGTCAGCAGGGCCGAAGTTAATCCAATAGCTTTCGATAGGATGTATCACGCCCACCTTCACCACAGGCTTGCCACGGGTAAGCGCAGTGTTAACACGGGCAAAATGGTTTTCTACCAAGGAATAATCCTTCCACCAAGGTGACTGATAGCCGATAGAGGCAGGATAGTCACGCTTTGCCTCGCCCTTCATTGACACCCAGAACAGATGATGCACGCGCACTGTTACACCTAATGCCGCCTGCCAATCACCTTGGAATTTGTGACCGCGGAAGTCAAAATCCCAACCTGTTACGCCGTAAAGCTCGCTAAGCATACCCTCTCTGCCGTACTGATGAACTGCCGACTGAGCCTGCTTGGCGGTAGCAAAATTGCGACCGTCGCACAACATATCTATGCCGGGCAAATCAAAGCCGCGATAGGCTCGCATTGCCTCACCCAAGGCAATAGTCTGATACTCAAGGTTGTCTTCAAACAGCATATGCCCCGTCAGCATCAGGTTGTGGTCGCGGCACCATCCGCCGCATTGGTCGGCAAAAGCCTGAGTAAACCGCTCACAAATGTGGTCGTGATAATGATAGCGGATCAAAGACAGTTCACCATTGGGAAGCTGCCAGAATATTTCAGGCAAACGTTTGAGCAAATCTTCGCCGTAGGCTTTGGCATAGGTTTGAGGTAGGTCGTCTGTCCAAGGGATAGTAATATCATCGGTATATTTTGCAAAGGGCAGTTCTTTTTTAAAGGAAATTTGAGGCTCGTCGGTGAATATGGCAGGTATCAGTCCCCCAAAATCGTCACCAACCGTCTCTAAATAGCGGTCGTAGGTAACCTCAATAAATCGCTTCATTGCCGCAGGGTCAAGGGTGTTGACATAGGTTTGATTGTTCCACCAAGGACTTAGTTCGCGGATGTGCAGATAGGCGTACCATTTTGTACCCTCTGCATCCCTGTCGGCATCAATCAGTTTGCCGCTTTTAAGGCAGCCGTCATCGTCAAGCACAACGTCATAACAGGCAAGAAGTTTATCTTCACGCCCAGCCTCTACTGACATAACAAGACTGCGTTGACGGTATTTTTCTTCTTTGGTAACAATACCGCCTGCGGCACCTGAGGGCCAACGGTCCTCATCATAAAGCCAGGCAAGCATATTTTCGTCGCGGCATTTTTCAACGCAGGCCTTGATAAGTTCCATATGCTCGTCGCTCAGGTATTTAGTAGCCATTCCCGTACGCACGTGCATATGTGCACCGCCAAGTCCCATCTGCTTCATAACGTCAAGCTGGCGTAAAAGCTCCTCTTTTTCAAGCTCGCAGTTCCACGCCCAAAAGGGTGTGCCACGATACTCGCTTGTAGGGTTTAAAAAAAGTTCGCTTGTTAATTTTGCTTCTTTATTTTTAGGATACAACATAAGTCATTCCTCCCTCTTGACAATAGGATAACTTGTTTTGTATAATAAGTAAACACCTTAATTTGCGATTTTTAGTTGTTTTTGGGGGTGATTTTAAGATATGCCACTAAACATTGACCAGATTCATATGATGCACCTTTTTCAAAAGGATATAAAACTGCACAGCCACAACTTTTTTGAGTTGGTTTATATCGTTTCGGGGCAATGCACCCATCTGTTAGGTAATGAGCAAAGTCGCATCAAAGCGGGGGATTATTTTATAATTGATACGGGCAGTAAGCACAGTTATATTAACACCGACAAAAAGTTTGAGATTATCAACTGCCTTTTTATGCCCGATTATATTGACCGCGCCCTTACCGACTGCCCCACCCTTGCAGACCTGCTGTCAAACAAGATTTTGCGCTTCGGTGTGCCTGTTGACATATGCGCCGCAGACCGCACCTTTCACGATGATGATGGCACTGTCGGCCGTCTTATGCACAAGATGGTCAAGGAGTACGAGCAAGCCGCAACGGGATATATGGAGCTGCTTCGTTGCTATCTTACTCAGGCGCTTGTTATAACCGTGCGCGCAAGCGAGCAGGTAAAATCAGATATGCACCCTGCCACCGATGCAGTTATCAAATATCTGCAAGAGCATTTTGACAAGCCTCTTTCTCTTGATGCCATCGGCAAAACGTCAGGATATACCGCGCCCTACATAAGCGGCGTTTTTTCAAAGGATATGGGGATGACTATACGAAACTTTTTGCAAAGATTAAGGGTTGAAAAGGCTTGCAGATTGTTGGACGAAACATCTCTTCCTTTACTGCAAATTGCTCAGCAGGTAGGCTACACCGACGCAAAACATTTTACCGAAGTGTTTAAACGATACAAAAACATCTCTCCAAGGTCTTACCGAAAGAACAAATAATGACCCTAGGGGTTGTACTGTTAAGGACAGTAAAAAGGAAGCACAAAAATTTCGTGCTTCCTTTTTAATTTTGTCTTATACCGTAACAAGCAGGGAAAATGTACGGCACATTTTCCACTCTTTAGGAGTACCTAATACCCTTAAACTCTCTCAACTAATTGCAGCCTGTATTACAATGCACAAAGTGCACCAATCAGAAAATGTCTTTTAATTCCTTCAATTTATTATTGTCAGGAGGAATAAAACGTTGAACATCTCTCCCGATGGCTGCGTATTTGTTTTCACCCATGGCGTGATATGGTAACAGTTCGATTTTTTCAGGCTTGCCGTATGCAAATAAAAAATTCTTTATACATTGCATTTCCTGTAAACTGTCATTTATGCCGGAAATCACAGGAATCCGAATCCATATTTTTGCGTTTGCATGAAACAGTTTTTTTAGATTTTCCAAAATCAATTCATTTTCCACACCAACATACTTTTTGTGTTTTTCATTATCAAAGCATTTGATATCATAGAGAAACAAATCGGTATAGGGTAGAATTTTTTCAAGGCTTTCAAATGGAATATATCCTGCGGTGTCCACTGCGGTATGTATGCCGTTTTCTTTGCATTTTTTAAGAATCTCTAAAAGAAAATCGATCTGCAGCATACATTCGCCACCCGAAAAGGTCACTCCGCCGTTTGAATTGTCATAAAATGCTTTATCTTTTATAATCTCAGCAAAAACTTCATCTGCTGTATATTCTTTGCCACAAACCTTACGTGCATCCACAGGACAGTATAAGGTACATTTTCTGCAAAGGGTGCAACGGTCAGGCGTAGGACATATTTCTTTGCATTTTACGCAGCCTTTACATTTATCCTGATAGAACATCATCTGAGGTTTAAAATCCTGACTTTCGGGGTTATGGCACCACACACATTTTAAGTTACATCCCTTAAAAAATACGGTTGTTCTAATCCCCGGTCCGTCAACGAACGAGTTTCGCACAATATCAAAAATTGTTGCTGTCATTTCTGTGTTGTCCTCTCGATAATGTTATCCTGAATACTTTCGTTTAATTTGACAAAATAATCCGAAAATCCCGAAACACGAACACGCAAATTTTTATATTCTTCGGGTGTGACTTTTGCATTTAGCAAATCTTCCTTTGAAACATAGGTTAATTGGAAATGCACGCCACCGTTTTTAAAATAAGTTTCAAGCATATCAACTGTTTTTTCAAAGTGTTCATCGTTTTTTATCAGTTGTTCATCAACCATAAAGTTTGTAACGGTAGAGCCGCAACCAATGCCGCTTGGATCAACCTTAGCGATGGAGTTCAGCAGTGCCGAAAGCCCGTTTCTGTCATGCCCGCCACTTTGTTGCAAACCAAATTTCAGCGGGTCGCCTGCTTTTCGCCCATCAGGTGTTGCACCCATTTTCTCACCAAACCATTTGAAATGCGGATTGTAACCAAACAAATCACCCATAAGAAAATGATAGCCAAAAAGGTTGGTTTTGTCCCTCAAATATTCATACATACTATGGTACAATTTTTGCGCGACATAATTTGAACGCTCGGTATCATTGCCAAAGAAATCGCCCTTGTTTTTAATTAGAGTGTGCAAATCTTCAAACCCTGTCCAGTCATTCTGCACCGCAGAAACAAGCTCCTTCATCGTAACGATTTTTTCATCAAAAACAAATTGCTTAACAATAATAAGTGAGTCAATGA